>CALXWN010000078.1:0-4663 GCA_944392415.1 uncultured Clostridia bacterium
GCTTTTGTTTTGTACTTCATTTTATGTTCTGCTGAAGCCCAAAAGTCCATTGCAAGTGTTCTGATTTGTATTTCTACTTTTATTGGTATAATATCTTCTTCGTATTGTATCATTGTTTCAATTACCATATGGTATCCCATATATCCGCTTTTTTTAGGATTAGTTATGTAATCTTTCTCTTTTATTATCCTAGTATTTGGCATACTTCGTATAATATCCCTAACTCTAAAAACGTCATCTTGAAAAGTACATACAACCCTAATGCCTGCTATGTCATTTATATACTCTATTAAATTTTTATAATTTAGTTCGTAATTTTTCTTCTTCATTTTATTTATTATGCTTGTTGGAGTTTTTATTCTACTTGAAATATGATTAATAACTTCATAATTATATTTGTTATTAAAATATTCTTGAAGAACTCCAAGTTTGTCTAAAATGTCTATTTGCGCTCTTTGGTATAAAGACATTAGCATATTAAATTCTTTCTTTTCTACATTGAGCGGTACTAACCCACTCGCTGTTAATTCACTATTTTTTACGTGCAACGTTTCTGTTTTAACCACCTCATTTCTAGTTTTAAGATAAGCTTTAGATTTATTAATTTAAAATTATGCTTTTTTTAATTTGTATCCCCAAATTGTTATTTCAAATTTATCAAAATCTTGTAACTTATCTTGCTTATTATTTTACACAACAATTGTATCCAAATTGTGTCCTATAAGTAAATTAAAATTTACCATTATTTATGTAACTAGGCTCAAGCAATTCATTATGCTTTAAGCACTGTAAATTTACTTTTATATTATATTCACTCATTTTATAAAAAATGAATAAAGAAGCCTGTTTAACTAAAATGCTTTTAATATTTTAGTTCACATAAAGGCTTCTCTTTTTAATTTAATTCAATTAATAAATTCTTTTCAATTTAATTCTATTAATAAGTTCTTTTTAATTTGATTTAACTAATAACTTTTTTTAATACTTAACTAGCAATTAGCTACCTGTGTTATCATCCAACATTTCTTTTGATAATCTTTTAAATATTCATCCATTAAACTAGAAGTTACTGGACATCCTTCATTTTCAGCATCTTGCTTTATTTTTTTGCAATTTTCTATAAGTGTTCCATAATCCTGCAAAAGAACATTCCATATATCACAAGATTTAACTTGCGCACTTTCCGCTTCTTTTATTTGACTAGTTTCCAAATATTCTTTCATTGTTGCCATGACATGATATTTTTTTGCAACTATCACTTCTGCGACTTCATCGATTTGTTCATTAATGCTATTATAATATTCTTCTAATTTTTCATGGGTTGTAAAAAAGTCTGCTCCTGTAATATTCCAATGATAATTTTGTAATTTCCTATAAAAAACATTTAGATTTGATAATAATAAATTTAAATCATCACACATAATTCTTACCTTCTTTCTTTAATCGCTATCTGATATTAAATTTTCGCCTTTTTAATATCTTCACTTAGTAAAATTTTTAAATCAAATTTTACTTCTTACAGTATTTCCTATAAAATCTAGATTTATACTTTATTATTATAATTTTAAATATTATTTTCAATAACGTCTTTTGTCACTCCTAAACACCATGCAAAGCAGTTATTCCTCAATGTACATTGCTTTTGCTATATAAGGGAGTATACTTTCTGTGTCATACCAACCTGACATTTTAATTTTTCCATATAACCCATTTGGATTTGAAACATACACTTTATTTTGATTATCTGTAGCTAAAAGTAACATATAATGTGATGATGTTGTCCATGTACTATCTGGTGTATTCCATACACATATAAGTATTGGCTTATTTTTGCTTAATTGCTCCATGACATACTCTTTTTCAAAATATAAACTTGCATATAAAAAGTCAGTATTTGCTATTCCAAATCTATTTGTAAGCTCACTGCTCATCTGGTCACCTTCCAAATGCTCTCCTTCAAAATTGACATATATTTTTCTTAAGTCTTCTGGTGTATAGTCATAACCATATCCACTAAGCAATGTTGCTATTGCAGCCAATCCACATCCGTTTTCTTCAAAAGTTCCACCCCAATACTCGTTATTTTTATATGATGCATTTCCCACTTGCTTATATTCTTTATATACTTTTCCATCTACTGCTGTAAAAGTTGTATCATATCCATCCATACCTTTTACTTCTTTTTGCCCTACACCTGCATAATTGGAATTGTGGCTAAGTTCTTCTAGATTTATTGACAACGGTTTAGATTTTTGAGCTCCATAATTTAACTCTGAAATCAATCCTGCATATTTATTTACCAAAATATATGCCCCAATTACAATTAATAATAAAATTACAACTACCTTTTTATTAATAAATCTTTTCCTCTTTTTATTTACAATTTTTTCACTCATTTTAATTTTATCCTTTCCAAAGGAACGTAATTATAATTTAATTTGCAATTCTAGAATAATCGCAATGATATTGACTACATTTCCTTTCTGCAATTTACAATTAAATTATAAAATCATTTTTTAAATAATGTTTTAATACTTTCTAAAGAATTTCTTACAATTTTCTTACAAATTGCACAATTGCGCCATTTATGTGTTATACTAAGATTGGGCAAAATCATTATGATTAAATTTTGCTTTTTGTTGCCTACTAACCTAGCACTTGTCTATATTTTATGATAATGTTACATCTGGCAATATAAGCAAAGCATATTCCCTGTGGCAAAAATGATTTTTTAAAAAAGAGGTTTATTTTATGAGTTACAATATTTTAGTATTAGATGATGAAAAAGAAATTGCAGACTTAGTCGAATTATCTTTAAACAATCCTGATTACAATATTTATAAATTTACAGATAGTAAAAAAGCCATTGAGTGCATAAAAACTACAAAACTGGATATGGCAATATTAGATGTAATGCTTCCTGATATAGACGGCTTTACTATTTGCCAAATGATAAGGGAAAAGTACAATTTTCCAATACTTATGCTTACTGCAAAAGTTGATGATGTTTCTAAAATAAAAGGCCTTTCTATTGGTGCTGATGACTATATTACCAAGCCTTTTAATCCTCTAGAATTAATGGCTAGGGTAAAATCAGCACTAAGAAGATTTCATGAGTATAATGGTGAAAATTCAAAAAAAAACGATGTTATAGAAATCAACTCTCTCACAATCAATAGGAAAAATCATAAATGTTATTTGTTAGATGAAGAAATAGATTTAACACCGATTGAATTTTCTATCCTTTTATACCTTTGCCAAAACAAAGGAAAAGTGGTTAATTCAGAGGAACTTTTTGAAAATGTATGGCAAGAAAAATCTTATGATTGCAATAATACTGTTATGGTTCATATTAAAAGATTAAGAGAAAAATTACATGAGCCACCTAAAAATCCTAAAATTATAAAAACTGTATGGGGTGTTGGATATGAAATCGAGTGATAAATATAGCAAAATTATTTTTAAGAGAATGGGAATTAGAATACTAATTTTTTCTGTGATTTTCTCATTAATACTTGCTTTTGGCTTTGCAGTTGGAGAATATATTTCTGGTCAGATTATATGGCAACCAACTGATAGATTATACATTTTTCTAGTAAATATTAGAAATCTACTTCCATTCATATGGGCTGTTGGGATAACTGGCATCATTTTCTTTTATTTAAGAAAAAGTTTAATCTATATTGATTACATTATGGAAGCAAGTAATAAATTAATAGCTAATGATGAAAAATATATTGAACTACCAGCCGACTTAAAAATGCTTGAAAACAGATTAAATCAAAGCAAAAAGACTGCTTTAGATAATGCAGCAATTGCTAAGGCAAATGAAGAAAGAAAAAATGAATTAATAGTTTATCTAGCACATGATTTAAAAACTCCTCTTACTTCTATAATTGGTTACTTGGAAATTTTAAATGAATCTCCTGATTTGCCAATTGAAGCAAGAGCAAAATATAGCAAAATCACCTTAGAAAAAGCTTACAGATTGGAAGAATTAATTAATGAATTTTTTGAAATTGCAAGATTTAATATTGGTAAAATAGTTCTTAACAAAGCAAAATTAAATTTAAAATTAATGCTTGAGCAAATTTCATATGAGTTTTATCCAATGGCTAAAGCAAATAATCAACCAATACTTATTGATTGTGACAAAACTATTTATATTTATGCTGATTCTGATAAAATTTCAAGAGTGTTTAATAACATTATAAAAAATGCAATAAGTTATAGTTTTGCAGACACTCCAATTAAGATAAGTGCATACATTACTGATGACTCAGATAGCATTAATAACAATGAGCACAATAATAGCAATATCAATGAAGGCACAAATTACAATGTTAATGATAATTACAAAGTTATAATTAATTTTGAAAATCAAGGAAACACTATTCCAAGGGAAAAACTTGATTATATATTTGAAAAGTTTTACAGGCTTGATGAAGCACGTTCTACCAATTCAGGTGGAGCTGGTCTTGGACTTGCTATTGCTAAAGAAATTGTTGATGCACATAATGGTAAAATTAGTGCTACAAGTGAGAACAATAAAACTACTTTTACTGTTGTATTACCAATATAATTCATAGAAAAATTGCTATAATTCACATTTAATTAATTTATTATGAAATTGCAATATATATTTTGTAGCTTTTAGCGAGGC
>CALXWN010000079.1:0-4636 GCA_944392415.1 uncultured Clostridia bacterium
ATATAAGGAGTACCATTTGTTAAATATACTTTAGTCTTACATTTGCTATTTGTAAGATATAAATCAATATAATTTGTGCTTTCAAAGGGACTAGGAACACTAATTACAGCGTTTTCCAATTCATTAGTTAAAATCAAATGAGAAATACATTCCACACCATTTAGTTCGCCAACTAATTTATCACCTTTAAAAACGGCTAAGCCTAAGTTTTCAATATTCTTTTGAGAATCTATAGGTGTTTCAGAGGCAACATAACTATCATCTGTACCTTCACTTGATAAACTTGAGCTAGATTGATCACTATTACCTCCGTTACTAGAACTATTGGCAGAATTGTTATTCGACCTACTACTAGAACTATTGCTAGAATCGTTATTCGAACCACTACTGCTAATATCACCATCATTAACACTTCCAAGAGTAGCAAAACTTTCAGTAAATGAATCAGCAAAATCAGAGAAAAAGTCTAGTAGAGTAATGTTATAAGTGTATCCAGTAACTCTTTCAGAAGTAGAGGCAATTTCATAATATTTAGAAGATAGCTGGTCTAACATAGGGCTGGAATTGTTCAAAAAATACTTAGCGTTGCATTTGGAAATTATTACATTACAAGTTGGCCTTATTTCAACATGGTTGATTAAAGTATATAAATATTCTCCAATTCCTTGTGATGCTATTTCTTCTGAAAATACTACTGCTTTGCAATGTGATAAATTTAATTCTTTACTTAAATATGAATTAACTAAGTTAACTCCTGATTCAAAGGAGTTACATTCAACACTAGTTACAATAGAGCTAGAAGATTGGGAAGAGCTTGAACCAGAAGAACCGCCTTCACTTCCAGATGGAAGTGCAATCTGAAAACTAAGTTCTAATTTTCCAGTATCTTTAATATCGAAACCAACTGCGACTACATATGCTAAATTATCCATAGATGTTACAGAATTCATTCCGAATAATGTTATCAATAATAAAACTACTATAAGCATAAATACTAATATTTTTTTTGCTTTCAATTAATTCAAACCTCCTTTTAAAACAATATATTTAATTATAAAAGCTACAATAAATCTTATAAAATATTTTAGCTACGAATTGTAACTATACCTTTTTTATTCTTCTTCAAATATCCCAAAAGTAAGATAACAAAACTCATTCCAAATACAATAATTAAACAGGCATATTTGTAAATAACATTTTCAGCAAATCGTATTTGTGCAATATTTTGAGGAATTAATGTAACAATAAAAACTCCTAAACCAATTAAAAATGCAGGAATATTTGAATTTTGTTTCTTAAAATTTTTATTAGTAATTCTTAAGGTAAAAGCAAAAGCTACTGACAAATATGAGAAAAATGTTAATACCCATATTAGTATAAAAAATGCATCAACTCTTTGAAAAAATGTTCCAAATTGAATACTTCTAGTTATCATATATATTGAAAGTATTCCTTCTCCACCAGTTGCGAAGGGAAATATTAAAATAAGTGCGGTAACACTTATAAATAGTATTAATCCTGACAATATTATTGAAGTTAATCCTATTTTCTTGGTATCCTTTGGCTCTTTATGATGAGACCTCAATAAAAATAAAAGAATGATTTGACCAAAAGCAAATATGTTTGTAGCACCTAATATAAATGTATTATTTACTCCATATCCCAAAACAGGAAAGAACCTTTCGGGTACAAAACGAACTGATAAAGCAAAGAATATTATTAAAATAGCTACAACTATAAATGGCAATATAATGGCATTTGTTCTACTTACATTTTTAAAGCCAAATTGATTTGCAATAAGAGCAATCAGTATAAATACAAGGCAAATAAGTGATGTAGGCATGTCTTGTAAATAAATTGTTTTTAATGTGTTAGCAAAGTTTAGTAAGAGTATTCCGCAAGTAAAGATAAAATATAATGTGTAAATAATTGAAACTACTTTTTTTAGAATACTACCACCAACAAATTCTGCTACATCTAGAATATCTTTACCTTGAAACGAAGAAAAGAGTTTGTTAAAAACTAAAAATATAATTATCGCAAGGAAGGTAATGTAAATAACATTGAGTGGTCCGCTAGATGCAGTAGAACCTAATATTTCATTAGGCAGGTTAAGTAAGATATGACTTATTATAACAATTAAAGTAAGGGATATTGATTCTACAAAACCAATTGTGTTATTACTCATAAAATATTAACTCCTTTCTTAAAATCTGCTTTTGGGAATACAACTTTAAATTTATAAACCAATTTTTAAGCATATAATTTTCGAAAATAATATTAATTTTTCTGTCTCCACTTCATACTTATAGTATCTTGAACAGTAGTTCTTTTAGTATTTAAAAAGTCAGACCTTTTTTCTCTTTTCCATACTGGTTTTAGTAAATAGCTATTATTTCTAATATTTGTCTTAGGCATATATGGAGAAAGGTAAGGCACTCCAAAAGATTTTAAAGAGCATAGTGTAATTAAGTGTATAAATAATCCAACACCAATTCCTAAGAATCCACAAAGAGAACCTAGAAGTGTATAAGCAAATCTTGCAATTCTTAAGTGAAAGCCAAGTGAAAAATCCGGTATGGCAAATGATGAAATTGCTGTAATTGCAATTATAATTATTAATATTGGAGAAACAATACTTGCTGAAACAGCAGCTTCTCCTAAAACTAGAGCACCAACAATACCAACAGTTGAACCAAGAGGAGAAGGAACTCTAAGTCCAGCTTCTCTTATTAATTCAAAAGAAAGTTCCATTATAAGAATTTCCACTAAAATAGGAAAAGGAACGTTTACACGGGATGCTACAATTGAATATAATAGTTCAGTAGGCAAAAGTTCTCTATGATAGATTGTTATTGCCAAATAAAATCCCGGCAAAAGTAAAGTTATAAAAAAGGCAATTCCTCTAATAATTTTTAGTAAATTTGAAAAATGATAATTCAAATTAACATCTTCCCCAGACGATATAAAATCAAAAAGTGTAACGGGAAGTATAAGTGCATAAGGTGAACCATTATAAATGATAATCACTCTACCTTGTAATAAATATGAGCAAGCTTTATCTGCTCTTTCAGTAGTCATTATTTCAGGTAAAGTAGTTTCAGGGTCATCTTTAATAAGCTGAATGAGTTCACTACTAGAAAGAACATAATCAACATCAAGGTTATTTAATCTATACTTTGTTTCAGAAACTAAGCTGGAATTTGTAATATCCTTAATGTAACAAACAGCACAATTATTTTTATTTGTTTTTCCAATTGTAATATTTTCAATAATTAAATTTTCATTATTTATATTTCTTCTAATTAAAGAAGTGTTAGTCCTTAAATTTTCAACAAAAGCTTCCTGTGACCCTCTAACTACAGGTTCATTTTTGGGCTCAGAAATACTTCTTTGAGCGAATTTTTTTATATCTATATCAAAAGCAAAATTAATTGTATCAACAAATAATGCACAATCGCCAGAATTAACATTTTTTACTAATTCATCAAAAGAAGAAATTTTTTTCACACTATTTTGAGGAAGCAAACATTCATAAATGTAATCAGTAATATTAAATCTTTTAACCTTTCTAACACTAATATTTGTAGTAATTGCTTCTGATACAATTTGAGGTTCATTATTTTGATTTGAAAAATTTTTAAGCATAAGAGGATTTAATATAAAATCATTTATAGAAGTTGTGTCAACTAAACCGTCTATATATATGATAAAAGCTTTGAATTGTTTGCCTTTGGCATTTAGCATGAATTCTCTTATTTTTATATCGGAATTAATCAAAACATTATATCTAGACTTAATGTAATCTAAATTTACATCAAGGCTAGGATAAATGCTTTGATTTTTTAATAAATCTTCAGGTTGTGATTCACTAGAATTTTCTTTAGAAATACTAAAATCATAGCTTTCCTGACTTTTTGTAAGTACATTAAAAAATTCTTTTACTTTTTCAATAAACTTCATAAATCCTCACTAATATTTGATCAAATATAGGCGAATTAAAAATATTGCTTATATTTAATTGTTTATCATTTTTTTTAGAATTGCGTTTTGTTCTCATAGAATAATTTGCAATTTTCTATTAGAATTTCCTAATTTTGAAAAATTATGCAAATATTAAATTAGATTTTAAAGAGTCAAAAGCAAAAATGGAAAAAATATTAGAGCATGCAGGTGTAGTAGAAGAAATATTTTAGAGGGGCGAATTGTAATGAAAATGTAATATAAAATTGCTTGACTAAAAATAGGTGTAAGTGTAAAATGAAAATGTAAATTTAAAAATTAAAGACACGAAGTTGAAAAAAATTAAAATTCTAAAAGGGAAATAAAATATATGAAAATCGCTGAAACCCTTGGGGCTGTATATATATATATATATATATTGTAAGATTTAACCAAATAAAAATATGTAAACATAGAGAAAAAGCTATGCTTTTTAGGCGTATTTAAAATGTCTAATTAGCATAGTTTTTTATTTGTAAAAGCAATCACAAATGATTGTAAAATAAAAACTTTTATGGTATAACATAAAAAGAAAAAAAGTTGGTAATAATATTCACAAAGGAAGACTAACTATTAATTGTCAAGAGAAAAATTGAAAAATTTTTTAATAATTTTGTTAGATAAAAATTTGCAT
>CALXWN010000080.1:0-4556 GCA_944392415.1 uncultured Clostridia bacterium
AGAAATGTTAGATATTAATGGAATTATGGAAATAATACCACAAAGGGCACCATTTTTGATGATTGATAAAGTTGAAGAATATGTACCCGGAGAAAGTGCAGTTGCATATAAAAATGTATGTATAAATGAACCTCACTTTGCAGGTCATTTTCCAGGAAATCCTATTATGCCGGGGGTATTGATAGTTGAAGCATTGGCTCAAACTGGAGCAGTTGCCATTCTATCTAAAGAAGAAAATAAAGGTAAAAATGCTCTTTTTGGTGGAATAGATAAGCTAAGATTTAAAAAGCAAGTTGTTCCTGGAGATACTTTAAAGTTAGAAGTAAAAATAATTAAACAAAAAGGACCAATAGGAATAGGTGAAGCTATAGCAACAGTTGACGGAAAAGTTGCATGTAAGGGAGAACTTACTTTTGCAATTGTTTAAGCTAGAATTAGCGAAAATCTACATCTAAAAATGTAAGCTGTGAATTGTAATCAAAATTGAATGAATTTTAAAAGAAGGAGTTTAAATGATACGTAAAATATTAATTGCTAATAGAGGAGAAATTGCAGTAAGAATAATCAGAGCTTGTAGAGAAATGGGAATTGCAACAGTTGCTGTTTATTCTGAAGCAGACAAAAATGCTTTGCATGTGAAATTAGCTGACCAAGCTGTATGTATTGGTCCAGCTCCATCACAAAAAAGTTATTTAAATGTAAAAGCTATATTAGAGGCTTGTTGCCTTACAGGTGCAGATAGTATTCATCCTGGATATGGCTTTTTGTCTGAAAATGTTTCATTTGCAAAAATGTGTAGTGAAATGGGTATTAATTATATAGGTCCATCATATGAGTTAATTGAGTTAATGGGAAACAAATCTAAAGCAAAAGAAACAATGAAGAAAGCTGGTGTTCCAGTTGTTGAAGGCTCAGAAGGAAATGTAGAATCACTTCAAGGAGCAAAAGATATTGCCAATAAAATTGGCTACCCAGTAATAATGAAAGCCGTAAGTGGTGGTGGCGGAAAAGGTATAAGAATAGCAAATAGTGAAGAAGAACTTATTAGATATTATGATGTAATAAGAGCCGAAGCCAAATCAGCATTTAATGATGACAGTATCTATATAGAAAAATACATAAAAAATCCTAGACATATAGAAATTCAAGTAATTGCAGATAAACACGGAAATGTAGCACATTTAGGCGATAGAGACTGTACAGTACAAAGAAAAAATCAAAAAATGCTTGAAGAGAGTCCATCAGATTACATAGATGAAAAATTAAGGCAAAAGATGGAAAAAGTTTCAGTAAAAGCAATAGAAAAAATAGGATATACAAATGCTGGAACAATAGAATATTTGGTAGACAAAGAAGGCAATTTTTACTTCATGGAAATGAATACTAGACTACAAGTTGAGCATCCTGTAACAGAGTTGGTTACTGGTGTTGACTTAGTTAAAGAACAAATAAATATAGCATCAGGAAAAAAACTTTCAAAGGAAGTAATGAATTTACACATAAAAGGTCATAGTATTGAATGTAGAATAAATGCTGAAAATCCAGATAAAAACTTTATGCCTTGTCCAGGAAAAATAACAGGACTTCATATACCAGGAGGAAATGGCATAAGAGTGGATTCAGCAATTTATCAAGACTATATAATACCACCAAATTATGACTCAATGATAGCAAAACTAATTGTTCATGGTAAAGACCGTGAAGAATGTATTAATAAAATGAAGAGTGCATTAGGTGAATTTGTAATAGAAGGTGTAACAACAAATATTGATTTCTTGTACAAAATACTAGAGAATCCTGAGTTTATAAAGAATGATTATGATACATCTTTTATAAAATAAAGTTATTTTCTACTTAAGCTTCAATATATGTTCTGAAGCTTTTAAAAACTATTATAATGAGAGGAAAAACGATGGTTATTGATAAAATTAAAAAGGTTACAGTTACTGACACAAAGGCCAACACTAAAGCATCAGATATGATGGTTGGAAAGTGGATAAAATGTGATAATTGTAAAGAAATTTTATATAAAGAAGATGTAAGAAATAATTATAGCGTATGTCCTAATTGTGGTAAGCATTTTAGATTATCTTCAAGAAGAAGAATAGTGCAAATAATTGATGAAGGCACATTTGAAGAGCTAAATGACGATTTACACACAACAGATCCAATTAAATTTGAAGGATATTTACAAAAAATAAAATCACTTGAAGAAAAGACCAAAATAAAAGAGGCTGTTAAGACTGGAATTGGAAAAATAAATGGTATAAATGTTGCAATAGGAGTAATGGACGCTAACTTTATGATGGGAAGTATGGGAGAAGTTGTAGGTGAAAAAATAACAAGACTTATAGAAACAGCCATAGAAAAACATTTACCAGTTATATTGTTTTGTGCTTCAGGCGGAGCAAGAATGCAAGAAGGTATGGTATCTTTAATGCAAATGGCAAAAACATCAGCAGTTCTTTCAAAATTAAATAAAGCAGGTTTGCTTTACATAAGTGTATTTACAGATCCAACAACAGGAGGAGTTACTGCAAGTTTTGCTAGTTTAGGTGATATTATTTTAGCAGAACCTGGGGCATTAATAGGATTTGCAGGTCCAAGAGTTATTGAACAAACTATAAATCAAAAATTGCCTGAAGGATTTCAAAGAGCAGAATTCTTATTAGAACATGGATTTGTAGATAGAATTGTTGAAAGAAAAGATATGAAAAATGAATTATGTAAAATACTAAAGTTACATAATTACTAATTTTCAGTTAGGGACGGTCCTTAATTGAAAAAATAAAGAAAGGAAAAGCAATATGGCAAACAAAATAGAAGAATGGGATAGAGTTCTAGAAGCAAGAAAGCCAGAAAGACCTAAAGCATTAGATTACATTAATTACATGTTTACCGACTTTATGGAAATGCATGGCGATAGATATTTTGGAGATGATAAAGCAATAATTGGAGGGATAGGCTTTTTTGATAATATTCCAGTAACAATTATTGGTGAGCAAAAAGGAAAATCTACAAAAGAAAATATGGAAAGAAATTTTGGAATGCCTAATCCAGAAGGATATAGAAAAGCATTAAGGCTTATGAAACAGGCAGAAAAGTTTAATAGACCTATAATTACTTTTATAGATACACCTGGTGCATATCCTGGACTTGGTGCAGAAGAAAGAGGTCAAGGCGAGGCAATTGCAAAAAATCTTTTAGAAATGTCTAATCTAGAAGTACCAATAATTTGTGTTGTAATAGGAGAAGGCTCAAGTGGAGGAGCACTCGCAATTGGTGTTGGAGATAAAATATTAATGCTAGAAAATTCAATATATTCAGTATTATCTCCAGAAGGTTTCGCAAGTATTTTGTATAAAGATTCAAGTTTATACAAAAAAGCTGCGAAAGAAATGAAAATTACAGCAAAAGATTTGAAGAAGCTAGGTATAGTTGATGAAATAATAAAAGAAGATGATATTTTAGAAAATACTAAAAAAGCAATTGATAAAAATTTAAAAGAGCTATTAAGCTTAGATAAAAATAAGCTAGTAGAAAATAGATATCAAAAATATAGAAATATAGGAAAGGGTGAAGAAAATGATATTAAAGGATAAGGTTATTTTAGTAATGGGATTAAGAAATAAGTGGAGTATTTCTTGGGGTGTAATAAGAAAAGCTTATGAAAATGGAGCAAAAGTATTATATACATATAATGATGGTGACCAAGAAAAAATGGATAAACTTACAGAAGAATTAAAAGGTGCTAAAGGTTACAAATGTGATGTTTCAAACGATGAAGAAATAGAAAAATGTTTTTCACAAATTAAGAAAGATTTTGGAAAATTAGACGGAATATTACATAGTATTGCACATGCATATACAGATGATTTAAGAAATGATTTTATATTAACTTCAAGAGATGGATATTCACATGCAATGGATGTAAGTAGTTATTCATTAGTAGCAATTTGTAGATATGCAATGCAATTAGATATGTTAAATGAGAATGCAAGCATAGTAGCTCTTACATACTATGGTTCAGAAAAATCAATAGAAGGATATAATGTTATGGGAGCTGCAAAAGCAGCATTAGAAGCTTCTGTAAGATATTTAGCAAAAGACTTAGGTAAAAAAGGTATGAGAATAAATACTATATCTGCAGGACCTATCAAAACATTATCAGCAAAAGGTATAAAAGACTTTAATTCAATACTAGATGTTGTTGAAGATAGAGCACCATTACATAGAAATGTAACAATAGATGATGTCGGTAATGTTGCAACATTTTTATTTAGTGATATGGCATCAGCTATAACTGGTGAAATAATTCATGTTGATTCAGGATTCTCATCAGTAGGGGTATAAAAAAATAAATATTATAAAAAATAATAAATTATTTAATAAAAGCATTTTAATAAATTAGATGCTTTTATTTTTTTGCAATAAAAATAAATAAATAAAAAAATAAAATAAATAAAAAAATAAATAAATAAAAAAAAAAAAAAAATAAAAAAAAAAAAAAAAAAAAAAAAAAAAAAAAAAAAAAAAAAAAAAAAAAAAAAAAAAAA
>CALXWN010000081.1:0-4481 GCA_944392415.1 uncultured Clostridia bacterium
CTAGCATCACAAACTTCACTTCATCATCATATCTGCAAAAATTGCATAGCCTTCTGTAGGTGAATTTAGTAGCACATTTGTTATAGCACCTATAAATTTGTTATTTTGCACTATTGGTGTACCACTCATTCCGTGGAATTATACCTCCCGTTTTTTCTATTAATCCTTCATCTGTTATCTCTATAAGCATGCTTTTATTATCTTTAGAATTTTTATACAACTTTTTTATATTTATTTCAAAACGTTCTACTTTATCATTTTCAAGTTGGCATATAATTTCAGCTTTTCCTGTTTTTATTTCATTTCTCTCCGCAACTTCTAGTTCTTCTTGTTTTATTGAATTTATAAAGTCTACATTTGTAACCTTTCCATATACTCCTATATTGCTATTATTTTCAATTTCTCCTATTTTTTGACCATTATCTATTATTCCTCTTATCTCTCCTGCTCTACCCTTTACGCCTTTAACTATTGAAACAATCTGTGCAGTTACTAATTCTCCATTAGAAATATTTAACAAATTTCCTGTATCTACATCTGTTATTCCATGACCTAGTGCTGCAAAAGTTTTTGTAGCCTCCTCATAATATGTGAGTGTACCAATGCCAGCTGCTGCATCTCTAACCCATAGCCCCAACATATAATCTCCATTCTTCCCCTTAATAGGAATGATACTAGTATAAATCAAATCATTATTTCTTTCATATTTTATAGATACTTCATTTCCATTCGAACTATTTACTATATTTATTAACTCTTGCGTATTACTTATTTCTTTGCCATTTATTTCTTTTATCATGTCTCCTTCTTTTATTCCACTGTCTTTATAAGGCATACATTTGTTTCCATCTTCTCCGTCAATTTCGGACATACCAACAACTAATACTCCATTTGTGTATAATTTAAGCCCTACAGTTCTTCCTATTGGATTTACATATCTTTTTGTTGAGGCACTTACTGCTTCTGAATATAAGTCACTTTCTATTCCTAGTAAATTTATATACATACTTAAACAAATTATTAATAAAATAATTGGAATAATTTTCTTTTTCATAGAATCTCCTAAAAAAATAGTTACTCTTTTATTAGAGTAACCATTTTTTTTAATTTTATTTATATAATTGCTATAAAAAAATTAACTATGATCGTCAAAGTAATCGCTTACTTTGTATAAATTGTATTTTTCACGGGCTAAAGCAGTTATATATGCAGTTCTAACTTCATGTGATGGATACTTTCCTTCATATATGCTTTGTGTTTCATCATACCTATCATTTATACTACTAAAAGGTGTATTATTAATTAAATTATCTGTTGTAAATAGAACTTCATCCCTACCAATTACACACTCATATGCTCCACTTCCTGAATGAGGATAGTAATAAAATGTACGAGTAATTTCTTCTCTACTATCATCTATCTCATCATATGATGCAATTTGTTGCTGATAATCAATTATATTGTATCCTATTAAATTACTAGTATCAATAGTATTTTCTCCATAGCCATTTATGCTTAAACATCGTGGATTATGATATGATTCGGTTGAATCACTAGTTCTATTTCCACTTTCTTTATTTCTTAATAATATTGAATTTCGTGATACAAATTCTTTATTTTTAGTATTTGTAACAATAGAATAATTGCTATAATATTTATAATTACCAATAGGCATTCCTTGCATAAACGATACTATTGTTACATTATTTGCAATATTGTACCAATCATCTTCTGAAAGCACAGGTAAAGCAAATTCATAACCTGAATTATGATGTATATTAAAGTTTGCAATTATGCTCATTAAATTTGATTCTATAGAACTAATTATTACATCAACTCTATGCTCATTAAACAATGAGCTTTCTAATTCTGGATCATTTTCATCGTTTATAGTAAAAACACCAGTAATTGAATCATACTCTGGATCATAATAATCAGCACGTGAGTGTATAGGTACACTTTGTCCAGAATCCTCAGATAATGTAGTATAGTTAAGTTGATTATTAAAACTATCTGTAACTACTGTTAATGGTTGAGTTCCAACAATACTTAAAAATGTTTCTGAAAATTCTCTTGCTTCTCTATAATACTTAATTGCACTACTATCTTTAAAATTAACTTCTGGATTTTGTTGAATATTCATATAGTTAGTGAATCCCAAATAGTTTGCAAGTCCATTTGCCTCTGTTTCTGTTAAATAAACTCTTAAATTATTATTTAATCTAAAAAAATTAACACCCACATATGTACTACTTCTAGAACTGCTTGCTGACGGATCATAATAGTATTTTTGATTGTTATAATAAACATATTGAAAATATTCTGGTTCTCTTGGAGTATATGTAGTTCCTGTTTGACCTTCACCTATTGGTACAGTATCAATTGCAACAATATATTCTCCCAAAGTTTCTGGCTCTATTGTAACACCATGAACTTGTAATGTACCGCCATTATCAGTTACACTATTTGGATTTATTAAATAACCAGAAATATTTACTATATTTCCATCTTTATCGGTTCCCATTACTGTAATATAGTTATCTAACGTGTAGTTTATTACTAAATCCAATTTTCCTGATCCAGTATATTCACAAGTATAATATATAAAAGGCTTTACACCACTTTTGGATGTAAGATTCTGCGTGATATCCGTGCTATATACTTGCTTTCCATTTTCAATTTCTACCATGTTTTGATAATCACCATACAAATAATAGCCATCATATAAGGTAAAGAGCATAGCTGGTATGTAACCTTCTATGTCCTCTCTACTATATCCTGATGAACCCAAGCCCGAAGCTAAGCTATTGAAAAATGAATTTACTGATGCAGAAATATCTCTTATTTTTGAGTCGTTTATAGTTGAATAACCATTTCTTAATGTATTCATCTGATATGCTTGTACTGCATCATTTGTTGCATTGAGTAATATATCATTATAGTCAGCCTGTGCTTCTAAAACTTCTATATTATTGTTTGTATACATAGATAATACCATTGCAATAGGTACAACTATTATTACAAATACTACTGCTAGTTGTTGTAACTTCATTTTTATCCTTTCATTTGTTTATCTTCCATTTACACTTACAATTCCACTATGTGTAGCTGTAACAGTTGCAGAATTGTTTCCTGTTATACTATAAAAAAAGTCTCTTAATATAGTACCAATTGTTCTATTAGTATTTTTTACACTAACAGTTACTAAGTCTCCTTGTTTTAAGTACATAGCACCCGTGTCTGAATTTATTTCATCAAGTATTTGAGTTGTGTATTCACTATAATAATAGTTTTCTCCAACCTTAGTATATTCAGCTTCTGTTACTTTTTTACCAGGGTTATCATCTAAAACCTGTACTTCCATTTCAACTTCATAACTATTTCCTGTTGATCCAAGAACTTGTATAAAATTGTCATAATTTTGTTGAGTTATTTTTCCTGTAGATCTTATTTCATCAACAAAATCAGTAGTTGCTGAATCAACTGCCTGTGTAGTAATGTCATCTGCTCTATCAGATGTTGACATTAGTGGAAATATAAACATAAGAATTGCTGCTAAAAATATTGCTAGCACTGTTACTACTGTATCACTCATAAATTGCCTCCTTTTATTTGAAATATTATAAATAAAATTCCTTTATATTATAACATAAAATTGCTTTTCAGGCAAGCTATAAAGCATACCTAAAAAGCAATTTACATATAACTTGCTATAAACCTTTTAGTAATTACTATGATATTAGTATATACTGTATTACCCTTTTGGTAGTTCCCTTATTATTAACTACAATCTCATTATTTTCAAGTATATCTACTGATTCCGTTACATTTGATAAGATATTATAGTACTGAACTAAGTTTCCATCATCATCACTAGCAATATTTGATACATTTTCAAAATTATATTCGCCATATCTTTCAATAAACTGATAATCTTTTCCTAATAGTCCATCTGATTTTCTATCATTACCATTAAAATAAAACTGTATTTGATAATATGGTCCATTACTATCTTCGCCAAAATTATTACCTTTGCTAGGATTATTAGTACTTGTTCTACTTGTATAATAATTGTTAGTAAATAAGCCATTTACAAAAGCTCTTATAAAGGAATATGATGAATCTTGATTAGCACTCCATGGCTCTCTTCTTACTTGTTCATCTTGAATATCAAAGCCAAATATAGCCCTTCCGTCAGATTCATTAGTTGTTAAAGTAGAGCCATTTAAATATTCTGCACTAGTTTCAGTATAATAAAGTGGCATTGGAGTTATCTGCTCAAAAGTACCATTTGCTTCATTATAGCCTGTTCCTTTATAAAATAAAATAGTATAATTTTCTTTATAATATCTATAAAGAGTTGGTATTACAGTTTCTACTCCTACTATTCTATTAGCTTGAGCATTAGTACTGCCTTCTGTTTCATTTAAAGTTAATTGTTGATAATACTGTCTTACATCTGCTTCGGCGGTTATTTGTGC
>CALXWN010000082.1:0-4468 GCA_944392415.1 uncultured Clostridia bacterium
TCTTTTACGCTAAAACTTAGCTTGTCCTCTTTTAAATCAATGTATACTTTTTGTCCGTTTTTTAGTTCATTTCTTAGTAACATATCTGAAAGCTCATCTTCAACATATCTTTGAACAGCTCTTCTTAAAGGTCTAGCACCATATTTAATATCTGTGCCTTTTTGTAATAAATATTTTTTTGCTTCATCAGATACATACATTTTTATGTTTCTGTCATTTAAAACCTTTTGCGTATCAGTAAGCATTAAATTAACGATTTGAGTTAATTCATCATTACTTAAAGAATCAAATACTACAATTTCGTCCACTCTGTTTAAAAATTCAGGTCTAAATGTTTCTTTTAAACTATCTAAAACTTTATTTTTAGCATATGTACTGGTGCCAAAACCTATAGAGTTCATGTTTTGATTAGAACCTGCATTTGATGTCATTATAATAATAGTATTTTCAAAGCTTACTGTGTTACCTTGAGCATCTGTAAGTCTTCCGTCATCCAATACTTGTAGTAAAATATTAAATACATCACTATGAGCTTTTTCTATTTCATCTAATAAAACTATAGAATATGGATGTCTCTTAACTTTTTCTGTTAATTGTCCTGCATCATCATAACCAACATATCCTGGAGGTGCACCTATAAGTTTAGCAGTTGAGTTGCTTTCCATATATTCAGACATATCTATTCTAATTATACTTTCTTCACTACCAAAAACTTCTGAGGCTAGTGCTTTTGCAAGTTCTGTTTTACCAACACCAGTTGGGCCAACAAATATAAATGAAGGTGGTCTTTTTGTGCTTTTTAATCCTGCTCTATTTCTTCTTATAGCACGTGCAACAGCTGATACAGCTTCGTTTTGACCAATAACTCTTTTATGAAGGTTGTCTTCTAAAGATAATAGTTTTTGAGTTTCCTCTTCTGTAATTTTTTGAACAGGGATTTTAGTCCAGTTTTCTATTACTCTTGCTATATCAGCAGTAGTTAAAACTACTGGTTTCATACGTTTTTCAATAGCCTCAATTTGTTCTGTTAAAGAACATTCTTTAGTTTTAAGTTCAGCAGCTTTTTTATAATCTTCTGTAGAATCAGCTTCTGCAGCGGCTTCTTTTTGGGCTTGAACATCAGATAATTTATTTTTAAGTATCTCTAAGTCGTATAAATCTTTATTATTTAGATTAATTCTTGAGCATGCTTCATCTAAGACGTCTATAGCTTTGTCTGGTAAAAATCTATCATGTATATATTTTTCAGACATAATTACTGTTTGGCGAATAACATCATCTGGTATTTGAACTTTGTGGTAATCTTCATAATAGCTTTTTATGCCTTTTAATATTTCAATACTATCAGAAACAGTTGGCTCTTCTACCATTACAGGTTGAAATCTTCGCTCGAGAGCTGTGTCTTTTTCAATATATTTTCTGTACTCATTTAAAGTAGTTGTACCAATTAATTGAATAGTCCCATCAGCTAGTGAAGGTTTTAAAATATTTGCGGCATTCATTGAATGATCAGCATCACCAGCTCCAATAATGTTGTGTATTTCGTCAATAACAAGTATTATATTTCCAGCAGATTTACATTCATCAATAATATTTTTCATCCTAGCTTCAAACTGACCTCTAAACTGTGTGCCAGCAACGACTGCTGTCATATCTAACAAAAATACTTCTTTGCTTAAAAGTTTAGCAGGTACATTACCTTCAGCAATTCTTAAAGCCAGTCCTTGAGCTATGGCTGTTTTACCAACACCGGGTTCACCAATTAAACATGGATTATTTTTAGTTCTTCTATTTAATATTTGAATAACCCTTGCAATTTCTTTTTCTCTACCAATTACTTTATCTATTTCATTATTTCTAGCTTTATTAGTTAAATTTGTGCCATATGTATAAAGTGTTTTTAATTTTTTATTAGCTTTTTTGTCTTCTTTAACAGCTTGGCGAGTTTGAGAATTGTTATTATTATTTGAGCCATTTCCTCCAAACATACCAGAAAATATTGAACCAAGAGGGATAGCAAAACCTTTTGGCTCATCTGTACTTTCGTCTGAGCCTTCATTATTTGCCATTTCTTCAGCCATTTTATTTAAATCTTCTTCTGAAATACCTTGAATAGCTAAATTTCCAGATAAATCTTTAAACATAGAGTTTAATTGCTCTGTCATATTATTTATATCGCTTTCAGAAAGGTTTGAAGTATTAGAAAATGCATTTAAGGGATTAATACCTCTTTTTTTAGCACAGTCATAACAATAACCTTCTGTTTTCATTTGACCGTCTTTATCTTGTTTATTAACAAATATAACGGCTGTATTTTTTTTACAATCTGAACATAACATATGTGTTTTCTCCAATCTATATAAAACGATAAATTCTAAAATATTATTTATAGATATTTTTAGCTCAAATATATATTCTTTCTCATTCCACAACATATATCAGAGTTAAAAATAACTATTAATATAATACATTAAAATGCCAAAATAGTCAAATATTTTAGTACTTTTGAATGTAAATTTTGTGTGTATAAAATGTATAACTTTACAATCTATCTTCTAGAATAATTTTTTTATTAAATATTTACTAAAAAAACTTTAAATGGTATAATTTTAAACAGAAAGGGTGAAATTATGATGAATGCAAAAACAATTAGATATATTATATACGCTTTAATTGTTGTTTTTTGTGTTGTGGCAATAGGACTAGGCGTATACGCACAATTTTTTGTTAAAGAACCAGTGCAAGATGGATATGGAAATGACATATCGGCAGGAGAAAATATAGTAACTTCACAAGATGTAAATCAATCTTTTATGGAGTTATTTACAAATGAATTTTATTCAAATTATGATGATACTAATATTATCAAAGCGGATAATACTAAAGAACTAGTATATACCTTTTATGAAGACAGTCAAAATGTAAGTGATAAATATAGTATGAATATTCATATACCAGTTATAAATATACAAAGTGACGTTGTAACCGGGTTTAATAATTTAACTCAAAGCATTTTCGTGGATAAAATAAATTCAGTAATGGCGGGAATTGATGTATATACAATTTATAACTTAGATTATGTATCATATGTAAATAACAATATTTTGTCTTTAGCAATAAAAGCTACTATAAAGGAAGGAGATAATCCTCAAAGAATCATAGTTCAAACATACAACTATAACTTAGAAACAAATGAAAGTGTTGCATTAAGAGATATATTAGAAGATAGAGATATAGATGGAACAGTAGTAGAAAATAGAATTAGAACGGTTGTACAAAATGCAAGTAATAATGCAAATGAACTAATTAATTCAGGATATACTGTTTATCAAAGAGATATAAATGACGAAATGTATCAAATAGATAATATAACAAATTTTATAGAAGGTCCAAATGGAGAATTGTATATAATCTTTGCATATGGAAATAATAATTATACTTCTGAAATAGACATTATACAAATCTAATATTATATATGGTATAAAAACGTAAAATAAAAATATAATAAGAAATATCATAATATTATAGAAATATAATAATGGAGCAATATATGAAGAAAAAAGAATTTAACTTCCATAATATAATTTGGTATATGATTTTATTTAGTATACTAGGTTTAATAATAGAAACTGTCTATGGCTATGTTTCAACTGGAATATTGGAAAGTAGGAAAGGGCTTATTTTGGGTCCTTTCTGCCCAATATATGGTATTGGAGCGGCCTTTTTTATTGTATTACTTAGCGATTATAAAGAAAGCAAAGTTAAATTATTTATTATGGGAGCAATTGTAGGAACAATTTTTGAATATATATGTAGTTATATACTTCAAGTTGTATATGGAAGTATGTTTTGGGATTATTCGTACACAACATATCAAATAAATGGTAGAGTTTCGCTTACTTATACAGTATTTTGGGGCATTTTAGCGGTTTTATTAATAAAATATATTAAACCACAATTTGATAAAGTAATAGATAAAATACTTTCAAAGCCTTGGGATAAGATTATAACAGCTTTTTTAATACTAGACATTGCTTTAACAATTTTAGGCGTTACCGTTTATATGAATAGAGCAGAAAAGAAATATAATAATGAACAAATTAATGAAAATGTGCTAGACAAAATATTTAATGATAATATAATGTCTTTTATATTTCCTAACTTAAGATTTACAGATGAAGTTGGCAATTCAATAATGGTAAGAGATATGATAAATAAAGTTACAATTTAGCAATTATATTATAAAAATGACCAATATATGTTCTCAAACATTTCAAGTGAGCGAAGGCGACGTAGGAGCGGAGCGTAACGTGCAAGCTGGAGCGAATAGCGACCCGCGCGGCGAAATGTGAGAGAATGTATATTGGTCATTAAGAATGTATATTTTGCTGAATTGTAACGAAAAAACAAGAAAAAATAGCTTTTTTTGCATAAATTGGTTGAAATTGCTTAGAATATATGGTATAAT
>CALXWN010000083.1:0-4467 GCA_944392415.1 uncultured Clostridia bacterium
TTTTTGGCTAAAAATCTTGCCATATACGATGCACTTCTATCTACTTTTGTTGGATCTTTTCCTGAAAAAGCTCCTCCTCCATGCCTTGCATATCCGCCATAAGTATCTACAATTATTTTTCTTCCTGTAAGTCCACTATCTCCAAGAGGTCCTCCTATTACAAATCTACCAGTTGGGTTAATATAATATTTTGTATTATCATCTATTAAGTTTTTTGGTATCACCTTAAAAATAATCTTTTCCTTAACCTCTTTTCTTAGTTCTTCTATATCCTTACCATCTATGTGCTGTGTTGAAAGTACAACTGTATCTACTCTTAAAGGTTTCCCGTCATCATACTCAACTGTAACTTGAACTTTGCCATCAGGTCTTAAGCCTCTTATTTCTTTGCTTTTTCTAACTTCAGATAACTTTTTAGCTAACTTATGTGCTAAATTAATTGGTAAAGGCATAAACTCATCAGTTTCATCACAAGCAAAGCCAAACATTATACCTTGGTCTCCTGCACCTTCTGATGAAACATTTTCTCCTTCTTTATCTTCTAAGCTTTTGTCAACTCCCATTGCAATATCAGATGATTGTTTAGAAATATTGACTGTAATTTTGCAAGTTTTGTAATCAATATCTAAACTTGCATTATTATATCCAATTTCTTTTATGGCATTCCTTGCTATTTGTTCTATATTTATATTTGCTTTAGAACTTATTTCTCCTGTTATATATATTTCACCCTTGCTTGCCAAGGTTTCACAGGCTACTCTTGAATTTCTATCTTGTTTTAAGCATTCATCTAGTACACTATCTGAAATATAATCACATAGTTTATCTGGATGGCCTTCTGTAACACTTTCTGATGTAAATAAATATTTCATATTTTTTAATAAAGCTCCTTCCTATTAACTTTTTATTCAATCATTTTAAAAATAACTATTATTAAATCTTTAAAACATATCTATTACATTATAGTCAAACAAATTACTATTTACAATAATTTATATTATTTTTCCTTTTTAGCCAAAAAGTTATCCACATTTTATTACAGTTTTGTGGATAATATTACAAAAATGTAATATTAAAATAATATTTGTATTTTTTCAAAACAGATTTGCTACAACTTAAAATTTTCAAAAAACATTTGACTTAAATGTTTTTATATTGTATAATAGATTTTGTTATGGCCCCTTGGTCAAGCGGTTAAGACGCAGCCCTCTCAAGGCTGAATCATGGGTTCGATTCCCGTAGGGGTCACCAGTTCATATTACAAAACATACCTTAAATCTAGTAATTTATAATTACTAGATTTTTGATTAAATAAGAAAAATCAAGTTTCCTTATTAAGCAAAATTAATTCAATCATATTCTACTTGAATATTGTAATATTATTACATAATAACTTTTTTCATAATTTCCTCTACTCTTTCTTCTTTCTTATTTAAGAACAAATATCCTATTAAAGCTTCAAAGCCTGTTGAATATGCATAATCTTCTAAGCTTGCATTTTTAGGTAAATGATGATTTTGTGTATTTCTGCCTCTTCTAACAATTTCTTTTTCATCATCTGTTAAAAAGTTAGTTTCAATTAATTCTTTTACAGTTTTAGCCTGAGCTCCTGCTTTAACATATTTTATTGATTCAACATGCATTTTATGTGGATTTAAATTTGTTGTATTTGCTAAATAAACTCTTATATATAGCTCATAAACACTATCTCCCACATATGCCCAAGTAAGTGGTGACATCATATTTATTTGTGACTCTTCTTTAATTAATATTTCATCTAGGTAATTCAATTGTTATCCTCCCTAATTTTCCACTTTGAAATTCATTTAATATTATATCTGATATTTTTTGCATATTTATATTTCCACCAGAAAGAAGTGCTCCTCTTTTTCTTGCTATATCTTCTAAAACTTCCATGGTTTCTCTTGGCACTTTTTTGTCTGTATTTGTTGTTTTTTTACCTTTATTTTCAATTGAGGTATTATTTTCTTTTTCATCATTATTGCAAATTGATGTGTCAGTATTTTGCTCATCACTAGCTTTGTACACTTCCACATCAAATCTATCTATTAACCTTTGTGGATAATTTTTTATCAAATATTCTAATAGATAATATGCAATTTCTTCTTTATCTATGGCATTATCCCCAATTGTTCCTACAAAAGCTAAATGCATCGCCAACTCATTATCTTCAAACTTCGGCCATAACATACCCGGTGTATCCATTAATTCTATTTCATTAGTTACTTTTATCCATTGTTTTTGCTTTGTAACACCTGGCTTATTTCCAACTTTTGCAGTATTTCTTTTAGCAATACTATTAATAAATGTAGACTTTCCTACGTTTGGAATTCCTACAACCATTACTCTTATGGACTTACCAATTCTGCCCTTTTGAACAAATTTTTCTTTTATTTCTGAGTATTCCTCTTTTATGGCATCTATTACATCTTTAATTCCTTTTGAAGTATTTGCCTCAACCGCAACAGCTTTAATTCCTTCTTTTGCATAATAATCTATCCATTTATTAGTCGAATTATTATCTGCTAAATCTGCTTTATTTAGTACAATTATTTTCTTTTTATTTTTAATAGCATCTTCTATATCCGGGTTTTGGCTAGCTAGTGGCACTCTTGCATCCAATATTTCTATAACTATATCAATTAATTTTAAATCTTCTATTATTTGTTCTTTGGTCTTTTTCATATGACCGTGGATACCATGATATAACGGCATGTGCGAAATTTTTATCATCATTTTTTTTATTCTCTTTTTTTTGCATTAAACCACTTCCTTATATTCGTTTTTTATACAATTCCTATCTATTATATCACAATTATACTTTTTTATAAAGTCAATTGCTAAATTATATTCATCTTCATACTTAAAACTATTCTGATATTTTTATTTTTAGAAATATAAACAATTTGAAATAGATTTAATCAATATTATCTAATTTTCTATCATTTTAAAACTTTCTTTAATGCACAACGAAGCTTCAGTACAAAAAACATAAAAACACAAAGAAATATAAAAAGTAGGATTTGAATAGATACATAAAAAATGGAGTAATAGTATACCCCATTTTAAAAAGAATCCTTACTAATTATCTATCTGAATGTTCTGAACCTTCAACTTGTTTTTCATCTACAAGAATCGTATCGAAGAATTCCTTTTTTCTTTGTTGTGAATAAGAATAACTTTGATTTTTATCTTGATATAGAGTTCCACCTCTTGTTTCAGTTATTGTTTGCGATTTCTTATCATATTCAAATTTAAATAATGTTCTTAAATCGTTTGGATCTACAGGCTTAGCAACAATTTCATAACGACCACTTTTATTGTTCTTTTGCAAGTATATTCCACATCTTTTTAGCATTTCTGTAAATATTAGTTCGAAATTATTATAAAAATTAGAATCTAAACGTTTACTGGCTAAACTCTCATTTTCTTTTATTCCATAGCCATATTCTAATATAGTTTTTGTTGACGCCAAAGCTTTTTCAAACATGCCTCCATAACTTGATTGTCTACCATTGCTATCACGCAGTAGTGGTTCTGGCTCAAGAAAAACATTTGGTATTTCAGTTTCATTGAACCATATTTTACTTTTTTGCATATCTTCAAATAACTCTGGTTTTTCTTGTCTTATCTTTTTTAATAAAGCAATCTTTTTATCTATATCTTCTTGATTTTTCAGATAAACTATCATCTGGTCCAATCTATCACTTGTTCTTGCATATTTAAAATAAATATCACTTCCTGTAGCTAAAGAATTATTAACAAGTTCAATTGCAAGTTTGTGTATGTTAGACTGTTTAGGTGACATATATAAACGAGCTTTAATTCCATCTTCAGAAAATTTTCTATTTACAGCAATATGACAAAAACTAGATGAATCTCCTCCTTGATCTTGCTGATGTATAATAGCACCTTTTGCTTTAGCATTTTTTATAGACTTTATCAATCTACTATCTTTATCACTAAAATTAGCATCCTTTTCTAAATTAGCTCTATAAAAACTTGAATAATTTACACTATCTGAATTTAACATTAAATCTATTATCTCATCATATTTCATTTTTGGTATTCCTCTCAATAACTTTATTAAATTATATCATAAAATTACTAAATTTCAAACTTTCTAATTTTCTCTTTATTTTTTTAACAAAGTTAATTTAAAGTATAATATTTATATAAAACAACTTGAAATAAAAAATCTATTGAATTGTTATCGAATTAGTTATAAATGGAAACGCTTAAATAGTCTAAAGCTATACCATTCAAATATCTAACTTATCTATCTAGTTGATTTTCTTTCATTTTCTCCCTTAATTGTAAAACATATTTTATTCCTTTGTCAACTATTTTTTCAGCCTTTTCATAATCTAGCTTGACTTGTAAATAAATCATCTAACTTTGGAAGTTTCATTTCTTGTTTTTGTTCTTTCATTCTCTAATACCTCC
>CALXWN010000084.1:0-4426 GCA_944392415.1 uncultured Clostridia bacterium
TTTGAAAGCACTTGTTTTTCAAAATCACTTAGTGACTCTGAAATCGTCTTTTCAATTGTTTTATAATATTCGTTTTTTGTCACTGTATCAAGTGGGTCTTCTATTGGATTTGCATCTAATACTTCTATTAATTGCCCTTCTTCCTCTCCATCTTCATTTTCATAGCTTGATGAATTTAAAGACAAATACGAATTAAGAGGCATATGTTTTTGCCTATTTGAACCCTTTATAGCAGTAATCACTTGTCTTTCAACACAAAGGTTAGCAAAAGTTTTAAATGAGTTTTGCTTTTCTTGGTCAAAGTCTCTAATGGCCTTATAAAGCCCGATAAGACCTTCCTGAACTATATCTTCTTTTTCTGCACCATTTAAGTAATATTTGCTTACTTTCATGTTCACAACATCTTTGTATTTGTTAATTAAGAACTCCAAAGCCTCTTTGTTATTGGCTTTTGCCCTTTTAACAATTTCTTCATCTGTCATGTTCTCAAATATTTCTTTTGAAAAGAAAACGTTGCCTTTTGTCATTCTAAATGTATACCTCCAATGTTTTACCTTTGTATTATATTGATAAAATGGCTCAATGTCAATAATTTTAAAAAAATTCTCAAAAATTTCTTGTATTCGTAGTTACAATTTATATTCTATTATTTTTGATTTTGTGCAAAATAGTGTGTTCATTATTCTTGATTTTGTGTGTATTTTAGCTTTTGTTATTTTTGATTTTGTGTAAATAAATGTTGCATTCAGCATTACTTTATGATAAAATTATTTTTAGAGAGGAGTTTAAGTGTATGAAAAGAAAAATTTATAACGACATTTTAAACTGGAAAAATCAAAGCAATGGCAAAACTGCTTTACTAATCGAAGGTGCTAGACGTGTAGGCAAAAGTTACATTGTTGAAAAATTTGCTAAAGAAAATTACAAATCATATATATTAATTGATTTTTCAAAGGTTCCTAAGGAAATATCAGAATTATTTGATAACTATTTAGATAATTTGAATTATTTATTTACTTACTTATCAGAATATTATGGAGTAAAATTGTATGAAAGAAACTCTTTATTTATTTTTGATGAGATACAATTTTGTCCAAGAGCTAGAGGTGCAATAAAACATCTCGTTGCTGATGGCAGATATGATTATATAGAAACCGGTTCTTTAATATCCATTAAGAAAAATGTTAAAGATATTTTAATTCCATCTGAAGAGGAAATATTGAAAATGAATCCAATGGATTTCGAGGAATTTTTATGGGCTATGGGAAATGATACTTTAATGAACTTTATAAAAGATTGCTATTCTACACAAAAAGAACTAGGTCAGCCTCTTCACCGTAAGGCAATGGACTATTTTAAAGAATATTTAATAATTGGTGGAATGCCTCAGGCTGTTTTAGAATATAGAGAAACAAGAGATTTTGAGAAAACAGACAAAATAAAAAGAAATATTTTAAATTTATATCGCGAAGATATTAGAAAACATGCAGATGAATTAAATTTAAAGGTAGAACAAATTTTTGACACTATCCCATCTCAGTTGCAAAAACATGAGAAAAAGTTCAATATATCTACTTTAGATGCAAATGCTAGATACAGAAATTATGAAGGTGCGTTTTATTGGTTAACAGATGCGGGCCTAATAAATATTGCCTACAATACAACAGAGCCAAATATAGGCCTTGGACAAAGAATTGATAACAACAGTTTAAAATGTTATATGTTTGATACTGGTTTACTTCTTTCTATGACTTTTAATGAAAAAAATATTATAAGTGAAGAAGTTTATAAAAAAATATTATTTGATAAATTATCTTTTAATGAAGGTATGATTTTAGAAAATATGGTAGCTCAAATGCTTGTTAGCAGAGGAAGAAAATTGTACTTCTTCTCTAGAAATAGTAGAGAAGACTCTACTGAAACAATGGAAATAGATTTTCTAATACTAAATAATAAAATAACCTCAAAACATAATATTATTCCAATAGAAGTAAAGTCTGGAGATAGATACACATTTTCTTCTATTTCAAAATTTGTAACAAAATACAATGATTATTTGGGTAATCCGATAATTATCCATACAAAAGATTTAAAAATTCAAGATAATATTTTATACTTACCTGTATATATGACTGGATTACTTTAAAACCAAAATTGATACAATTAAAGGTTGTAGCATTTGTAAATAAAAGTTAATATTTTAATGAAAGGACTGATTACATGGCATTCGACGGAATAGTTTTAAAAAAAGTTGTAGATGAATTGCAAATTTTAAAAAATGGTAAAGTTAATAGAATATATGAGCCAAATAAAAATGAGCTTTTAATAAGTATCTATGCAAATGGCAATACTTACGCTCTAAATATAGATATAAGTGCAAACAATTACAGGTTAAATTTAACAACAAACGAAAAGCCTAATCCTTTTGTTGCTCCTAATTTTTGTATGCTTCTAAGAAAATATTTAATAAACTCAAAAATTAACAAAATTTATACAAATGGCTTAGAAAGAATTTGCTTTATTGAATTTGAATGCTTTAATGAAATGAATGATAAAATTTATAGAACTTTAGCTATTGAGCTTATGGGAAAATACAGTAATGTCATTCTTGTTAATTCTGAAAATACTATAATTGATGCTTTAAAAAGGTTTGACAGTGAATCTGAAATAATAACTGCATCAAATAGCAATTCTAAAGTTTTAAACATACAGGACTCTAATACTCAAATCTCAAATGAAAAGAATATAACCAATACTAATTCATCAAATATTAGAAGAAACATTATGCCCGGTCGTAAATATGTTTTTCCTAATTCAGATAAGCAAGACTTTTTAAGTTTTACTGAAAAAGATTTTGTGGACTATTGTATGAAGTCAGATTATCATACTTTAGAGGCTTTACTTACCTCTTCATTTACTGGAATAAGCAAATTATTCATTCAAAGCTGTTTAGAAGAGCTAAAAATATCTAATACCGTTTCTGAAAATAGTTTAAAAGACATTTACAAATATATAAATGATATTTTAAATGGAAATAGCATTTGCAAAAATTATAAAAATAATTATACTATTTTTAAAGACAATGCAGAAAATAATACTCATATAAATTCAAAAGTTGAAATGAGTTTAAGTAATTCAAGCGACAATAATGTTAATATGAATAATAACGCAAATGCTAACCTACAAATAAACTTCTTTTTAGATGATTTTTATTTTAATAAAGCTCAAGAGGATATTTTCAAAAATTATAGAAATAATCTTCTTAAAATAATTAACGGAACTCTAGATAAGCTTACAAGAAAACTAGATAATATCAATTCCAAAATAGAAGCATGTCAAAATATGGAGAAATACAAGGTTTATGGAGAATTGCTTATTGCAAATATTTATAGAATTGATACATTAAAAACATCAGATGACTTTGTGGAATTAGAAAACTACTATGATAATAATAATTTAGTTAAAATTCCTATAAATAATGAACTTTCTACTTCTCAAAATGCTGAAAATTACTTTAAAAAGTACAATAAGCAAAAGAATACATTAGAAATAGTAAATGCTCAAAAAAAGGATTCTGAGAAAGAATTAGATTATTTAGAAAGCCTAATCTATGAATTAGATAATGCTAATGATTTAGATTCTGTGAATGAAATATATAATGAAATTTCTGAAAATATATTATTTAATGATAACACTAATTTAAAATCAAATGGTAAAATGCAAAATAAAGAAGTAAAAAAAGAAACTTCTAGTATAGATAATTATATGAGGATGAATATTGATGGTTACACAGTTTTAATTGGTAAAAATAACAGGCAAAATGATTATTTAACTATGAAAGTTGCAAATGATAATGATTACTGGTTTCACACTAAAGATATTCATGGAAGCCACGTAATACTACGCTGTGGTGGTGATATGCCAAAAATGGAAACAATAATAAAATGTGCCAAAATCGCTGCTTATTATAGTAAAGCCAAGTTTTCATCTAACGTACCAGTTGACTATACTTTAGTTAAATATGTAAAAAAGCCAAATGGTGCAGTTCCAGGGTACGTTATTTATACAAATCAAAAAACTGTTAATGTGGAACCAAGTTCAGGAATCGACTTTTAAATTTTTTTAGTTGGGAACGGCCCCCCAACTAAAAAATTTATCCTTCTGGTGGATGCAAGAAATTATTTATGTCTTCATCTTTTCTAAGTTCATCAGTCAAAAACATTTCTGCTATTTTATCTTGTTTTATTGCAGCCATCCCAATGTCTTTATCTCCTCTAAGTCTTTTGCTTGCATATTTTAGTATTAAGCCTTTATTAGTTACAGCTGCTAAAACAACATCTTTGTCATCTCTAAGTTCTTTACTTGCATAATACAAAAGTTGTCCATCTTGAGCAACTGCTTTTAAAACTAAATCTTTATCTTCAAA
>CALXWN010000085.1:0-4390 GCA_944392415.1 uncultured Clostridia bacterium
TATAGCTGATGTAGCATTTTTACCAGTTGGCGGAACTTATACAATGGACTATAAAGAGGCAGCAGATTTAGCAAATGCATTAAATGTAAAAACAGTGGTTCCAACTCATTATGGAAGTGTGGCTGGTAAAAAGGAAGATGGCGAGAATTTTAAAAGATTAGTAAAAAATAAAGAAGTTGTAATTTTTGAATTATGAATTTACTTTTTATATAAAATGTTTTGAAAATACAAAATACTTCTCAAATATAAAATGCTTCGCAAATATAAATACTTTACAAAGATACAATATTAAATCTTATATAATAAAAGACCCTTATAAAGAAATGATTCTTTATAAGGGTCGGACTTTGTTATGGAATGCTACATCTGCACACCCAGAGGAGGTGATGTTTTCCGATGATGCTTCTGGCGTCGATGAGTGTGTCACGCAGAACTTCGTTTGTTAGTGCAAACGGATTGTATTCTGCAAGAATCTCACAATCACCTTGAAAATATTTTTCAAGGACGACATCATCATATCGCTCACGGATAACGTATTGCTCTCTCGGGGAAGTTGGGATGTCTGTGAAATATTCTACATACTTCACAGGCATATATGGGCATTTCACAATAAGCCCCCTTTCTGAAAGTGTATTTAAGTCTACATAATTATTATATCATTAAAGCTAGATCAATTCAACTTTTTTTAATTCCCTTTTTTTAGAATTTTTACTCTTGTATATTCTTACTTATACGTGATAAAATATTGCATAATATTAAAGGTAAAAGAAAGGAAAAATATGGTTAAAGTTTTATTTGTATGTTTAGGAAATATATGCAGGTCACCAATGGCTGAATTTATTTTTAAAGATTTGGTAAAAAAGGAGGGACTTGAAAAGTTTATTTTAACAAAGTCAGTAGCTACGTCATATGAGACTTTTAGGCAAGATATGCATGAAGAAGTAAAATTAAAATTAGAAGAAAAGGGTATTCCATACAAAAAGCGTAGAGCAAGAAGACTTACAAAGAGCGATTATATAAATTTTGATTATATAATTGGGATGGATGAGCAAAACATTCATGACATATACAAAATATGTGATGGAGATGATAAACAAAAAGTTCATAAACTTTTAGATTATACAGATGAGCCAAGAGACATAGCTGACCCTTGGTATACTGGCAATTTTTCGAAAGCCTATGATGACATTCTAAAAGGATGTACAGCATTATTAAAATACATAAAAAAGTCTGAGCTTACAAGAAAGGAAATTTAAATAATGAAAATTGTTATTGTTGGAGGAGTTGCTGGTGGCGCTACAACAGCCACAAGATTAAGAAGATTAAGTGAGAATAATGAAATAATACTTTTTGAGAGAGGAGAATATATTTCTTTTGCAAATTGTGGACTTCCTTACTATATTAGTGATGTGATTAGCAAAAAGGAGGATTTATTAGTTCAAACTCCAAAGGCTTTTAAAGATAGATTTAATATTGATGTGCGAATTAAACAGGAAGTTATTAGTATTAATAAAGAGAATAAAACTGTAGATGTTAAGAATTTAAGCACTGGTGAGACTTACACTGAGACATATGATAAACTTGTTTTATCTCCAGGTGCAGAGCCTATAAATCCATTTAAGGACTTAAATAGTAAGAGAATTTTTACACTTAGAACTATTGATGATTCAAGCAAAATAAAAGAATATATATCAAAAAATGATGTGAAAAATGTAGTGATTGTTGGTGGCGGATATATAGGTGTTGAAATGGTAGAAAATTTAAGTCATTTAAGTTCACAAGAAAAATGCAATAAAAATGAAAATATGCAAATTGATTTAAAGAAATCTAAAAATATAAACATTTCAATAGTTGAAAAATCTAGTCATCTAATTCCTACAATTGATGCAGATATGGCTAGCTTTGTCCATAAAGCACTTATTAAAAATTCAGTTAAGGTATTTTTGAATCAAGGAGTAGAGAGCATCATTGAGGGTGACGAGTTATTTATTAAACTTGAAAATATGTCAATAAAAGCGGACATTGTTATATTATGCATAGGAATTAGGTCTGAATCTACTCTTGCAAAGGAAGCAGGATTAGCTGTAAATGAAAAAGGATATATAATAGTTGATGAAAAAATGCTTACAAGTGATGAAAATATATACGCACTTGGTGATGCAGCTTTAATTGAGAATGCAATTACTGGGAGAAAAGCTCCTCTAGCCTTGGCTGGCCCAGCAAATAGACAAGCTAGGATTGTAGCAAATAATATTATGGGAATGGAAAGCAAATATGAAGGATTTATAGGAAGCAGTATTTTAAAGACTTTTGATTATACTTTAGGAATGACTGGCCTATCTGAAAAAACATGTAGAAAGCAAAATATAGAATATAAAACTATGATTATTTCGCCATATTCTCATGCAAAATATTATCCGGGAGCTAAAGTTATGACAATAAAAGTGCTTTATAGAGCGGGTAAGAAAAATGCTTATATAAATAACGAAGCTGAAAACACCGAACTTAAAAATTGCACAGGACAAATTTTAGGAGCTACAGTATTTGGAAAAGAAGGAATAGACAAAGTTACAGATATTTTAGCTACTGCAATTAGAAATAAAATGACAGCTAAAGATTTGTCTGAACTTGAATTATGCTATGCTCCACCATATTCATCTGCAAAAAGTCCTGTAAATATTATTGGCAACAGCATTGAAAATGAGATGGATGGATTAGTAGATACAATTTCTGTAACAGAATTTTTAAGAAATTTTGAGCAATATTCAAATAAAGATAAATACATTATTTTAGATGTGAGAACTGAAACAGAATATGATTTAAGTCACATTGAAGGGGCAATAAATATTCCTTTAGATGAACTTAGAGAATATTTAAAAGAATTATCAAATGTAACAAAGGAAATAATAGTTCATTGTCATAGCGGACTTAGAAGTTATATAGCTTGCAGAATTTTAAAAGAAAATGGATTTAAAGTTAAAAATTTAATTGGCGGATATTTGATGTATGATATTGTAAAAAATTATGCAAGTATATAAATTTGACCAAGTTTTATAAAAAAGAGGAGAACTAAAAAATGAACATAGAAAAAGATTTATTTGAATTACAAGACAAAGAATATAGGGAATTTCAAATAAAATTATGTCCAGGAGTAAATAATATAATAGGAGTTAGATTACCTGAGCTTAGAAAGTATGCAAAAAAAATCAGTAAAACAGTAAAAGTAGCAGATGTTCCAACTAAATATTATGAAGAAATAATGGTTAAAGGAATGCTAATTGGGCTAGAAAAAGATTTGAATTTTGAGCAAATAGAAAATTTTATACCATTAATAAATAACTGGGCTGTTTGTGATACATTTTGCAATGGATTGAAAAAGATAAAGAATAACAAAGAGCAAATGTGGGAATTCATCCAAAAGTACTTGAAATCTGAAAAGGAATTTGAAGTGAGATTTGCTGTTGATATTATTTTACAATATTACATTGATGCAAATTACATTGACAAAGTCCTAAAAATACTTTCTAAAATAAATCACAAAGGTTACTATGCACAAATGGCAGTTGCTTGGGCATATTCAATTTGCTTTGTTAAGTTTTATGATAAGACAAAAGAACATTTTGAAAAGGATTTAGCAAAAAATTCAAAGCAAAATAATGATAGGCAAATAAAAATTGATAAATTTACATATAATAAATCTATTCAAAAGGCAATAGAATCATACAGACTTTCAAAAGAGCAAAAAGATGAATTAAGAAACTTAAAAATCAAATAATGATATAATATAGACCAATATATGTTCTGGAGCTTTTAGCGTAGCGTAGCTGACAAAGGGCTCATGTACAATTATGTCTTTCTCCCAGAAGCGCAGTCGGAGCGTGCGAGCGTCTTCGCCGATAGGCGAACCGCGAAGTAAATGCGGAAGAATGTATATTGGACTTTGTAGAGTTATATCACTGGTATATAACAAAATATTACAATATTAGATGTTATATGTTTTGAATTTTTAAAAGTATAATTTATCCACAAACCGGGAACAATATGTGTAAAAACATATTCGGGGAGTGGAATTTTTTATGTACAAAACATTAAATACAAAAGAAATCGTACTAGATAAAAAATTACTAAAAGAGTATTTAGCAAAGTTAGCGGCAGATAGTATTATAAAAGAAAAATCGAATCTTGACACTTATCCAATTCCTAGGGTTTTGGATAATTTTGAGTATATAACTTTGATATATACTTTATTAAATCAGCACGTTAAACTTGGAATACCAATACATCCAGCAGGCGAGTGGCTTTTAGATAATTTTTATTTAATAGAAAATACAGTAAAAATTCTACAAAAGAGTTTATCAAAAAATAAATATGAAAAATTTCCTAGAATTGC
>CALXWN010000086.1:0-4245 GCA_944392415.1 uncultured Clostridia bacterium
AAAATAGTTAAAAATGAAATTCCAATATACATTTTTCTGCACGTATATTAGAATTTCATTGAGAAATATTTTGAAAGGAGAATAATATCATGAAATTGATTTTGTTAGAAAATGTTAAAGGTGTAGGAAAAAAAGATGAAATAATTAATGCAAATGATGGATATGCTCGTAATTTTTTACTACCAAAAAAACTAGCAGTAGAAGCAAATAATCAAAACTTAGCAAAACTTAAATCAAAACAAGAATCAACAGAGCATAAAAAAATGACAGAAAAACAAGAGGCAGAAGAACTTTCAAAAAAACTAGAAAAGATAATACTAAAAATACAAGTAAAAGCCGGAGAAAACGGAAAAATATTTGGTGGAGTTACAGCTAAGGAAATAGCAGATCAGCTACAAAGCCAGCATAATTTTAAAGTAGATAAAAAGAAAATAGACTTAAAAGAAACAATAAAACAAACAGGCATGTTCAACATAGATTTAAAATTATATGAAGGGGTTAATGCTAAATTAAAAATACATATAATAGGTGGATAATTTATATCGGGTCGCTAAAAGCTCCAGAATATATATTGAAACATTTATAAAAATGAAATTATAAAATTTAGCATTGGAGGAAAGTAATGGAATTAGGAAAAGTACCACCACACGATGATGAGGCAGAACAAGCTGTTATTGGAAGTATGATGACAGATAAAGATGCAGTAATATCAGCGATAGAAGTTTTAAAACAAGAAGACTTTTATAGAGAAGACAACAAAACAATATATAATGCAATAATGAACCTTTATGCTAAAGCTGAACCAATAGATATTATTACATTAAAAGATGAACTAACATCACTAGGCAAATTAGAGCCAGTTGGAGGACTAGAATATTTAGCAACACTTCCAGATAAAGTTCCAACAACAGCAAACGTTGAAAAATACATAAAAATAGTAGAAGAAAAATCAATACTTCGTAGCTTAATAAAAACTGCAAATGAATTAATAGAAATTGGATATGACCAAAATGAAGAAGTAGAAATACTTATGGACAATGCAGAAAAGAAAATATTTGACTTAATGCAAAGAAAATCACAAAAAGGTTATAGTTCAATTAGAGATATATTAGTAGATTCATTTACAGAATTAGAACAACTATATAATCAAAAACAACATATAACAGGTGTTGCATCAGGATTTATAGACTTAGATAATAAAACAGCAGGATTTCACAATTCTGATTTAGTGCTAATTGCTGCAAGACCTGCTATGGGAAAAACAGCATTTGCTTTAAATATTGCAACATACGCTGCAGTAAGTGCAAATACACCAGTAGTAGTATTCAGTCTCGAAATGTCAAAAGAACAATGTGCAAACAGAATTCTATGTTCACAAGCAATGGTAGATAGCGAAAAAGTTGCAAAAGGCGATATAACTGATGAAGACTGGTCAAAACTAGCAATAGCATCTGGAGAACTTTCAGAATCAGCAGGAATTTATATAGATGATAGCGCAGGTATAAATATAGCAGAAATTAGAGCAAAATGTAGAAAGCTAAAACTTGAAAAAAATATAGGGCTAGTAGTAATAGACTATTTACAACTTATTCAAGGAAGCGGAAATACAAAAAGTAGAGAGCAAGAAATAGCTGAAATAAGTAGGTCTTTAAAAATTTTAGCAAAAGAAATAAATGTACCAGTTTTAGCACTTTCACAGTTATCTCGTGCACCAGAGGCAAGACCTGACCATAGACCTATGCTTCAGGACTTACGTGAATCTGGTTCAATAGAGCAGGATGCCGACATAGTAATGTTTCTATACAGAGATGATTATTATAACCCTGAAACAGAAGCTAAAAATATTGCAGAAGTTATAATAGCAAAACATAGAGCTGGACCAACAGGAACAGTAGAGTTACTATGGATGCCAAGTTATACGAAGTTTGCTAATAAATATAAGGGGTAAGAGGAATAAATTAATGGCTAAAAGACTAGATAAGTTAGAACAAAACTTTTTAGATACGATCAAAGAAAATAATTTAATAAACAAGGGAGATGTAATAGTAGTTGGGGTATCAGGAGGCCCAGACTCTATTACTCTTTTAACCTGCTTAAATAAATATAAAGATTACTTTGAAATAAAACTTATTTGTGCACATATAAATCATTTAATTAGAAAAGATTCCACAGAAGATGAACAATTTGTGGAAAATGTATGCGAAAAGATGGGTATAAAGTGCTATGTAAAAAGAGCTGAGGTAGAAAAAATAGCAAAAGAGCAGAAAAAGGGGTCAGAAGAAGTTGGAAGAAAAATAAGATACGACTTTTTTGATATAATAGCAAAAAAAGAAAATGCTAATAAAATAGCAATTGCACATAATATGAACGACAATGCAGAAACAATGCTTTTGAATATTATAAGAGGCTCAGGTATGCAAGGCTTAGAAGGTATACAAGCAGAAGAATATGGTAAATACATAAGACCTTTAATAAATTGCTCAAGAGAAGACATAGAAGAATATTGTGAAAAATATAATTTACAGCCAAGAATAGATAGTACAAATAAGGAAAATATATATAGAAGAAATATTATTCGTAACAAACTTTTACCAGAAATAAAAGAGCTAAATCCTAACATAGTGCAAAGTCTAAGTAACCTATCTAAAATAGTAAAAGTACAAAATATGCACATAAAAAATGAAGTGGAAAATATATATAATAAAATAGCAACAGAAGAGCTTAACACAAGTAATTTGCAAAATAAAAACAATAGCTCTATGCAAAAAACAAATAATGAAGTAGGTAGTGAGTCCCTAGGGAAAATAGAATTAGACCTACCTGAGTTCCAAAAATTGGACTTAGGTGTGCAACAAAATTTAGTTTTATATACAATAAGCAAGCTACTAGGAAGCACTAGAAATATAGAAAAAGTCAATGTAGATGACATAATTGAAATGTGTAGACGAAATGTCGGAAATAAGTACATGTATCCAAATAAAAATTTAAAAATTTTGGTAAAAAATAAAAAAATTATTTTTATGCCTTTAACATAAAGTTCCGTAAGCAAAGCTCACTTATACCAACGCTTACAAGCAAAAACTTTTGAAAAAACTATTGCATAAACAAATTTTATGTGTTAGGCTACAATAAGATAATACTCTTTTCATTAAGAGACAAAGTTTTTTAACTTTATTATATTAAATAAAATTTACAATTTAAATTTGATTCAAAAAGGAATTAAGAAATTAAGGAGGAAACGGCTTTGAGAAACAGTATAAAAACATTAGCAGCTTGGCTAGTAATAGGCATAATCCTATTATTTATTATACCAGCAATTTTAAATGGAACAAACAACGAGCTTACATACTCGGAGTTACTTTCTAAAATAGAAGCGGGAGAAGTTACAGATATTGAAATAGAATATGGTGGAGAGTCAGCAAGAGTTAAATTAAAAAATGACTCAAACATAAAAAATGTCAATATTCCAAGTGTAGATAATTTAATGGAAAATTTAAACACTTCAATGACAGATAACACAATAAATGTAACAGAAACAGATAAATCTTTTTGGTTAATAGTATCTGATTTATTGTTACCAATATCATCAATTGTACTTTTAGTGTTAATGTTTATGTTATTTATAGGTGGACCACAATCACAAGGTAAAGGTGCAATGCCATTTGGAAAAAGCAAAGCTAGAATGCTTACAGCAAATGATAGAAACAAAGTAACATTCAAAGATGTTGCAGGTATAGATGAAGAAAAAGAAGAATTACAAGAAATAGTAGACTTTTTGAAAAATCCTAAAAAATATACAGATATGGGAGCTAGAATACCAAAAGGAGTACTTTTAGTAGGTGGGCCTGGTACTGGTAAAACCCTTTTAGCAAAAGCAGTTGCAGGAGAAGCAGGAGTTCCATTCTTTATAATAAGTGGTTCAGACTTCGTAGAAATGTTTGTTGGAGTTGGTGCATCAAGAGTTAGAGACCTATTTGAAGAAGCAAAAAGAAATTCACCTTGTATAGTATTTATAGATGAAATAGATGCAGTAGGACGTCAAAGAGGTGCAGGCCTTGGTGGAGGCCATGACGAAAGAGAACAAACCTTAAATCAAATGCTTGTTGAAATGGATGGATTTTCAGCAAATGAAGGAGTTATTGTTTTAGCTGCAACAAACAGACCAGACGTATTAGATAAAGCATTATTAAGACCAGGAAGATTTGATAGACAAATAGTAGTACCAGCTCCAGATGTAAAAGCAAG
>CALXWN010000087.1:0-4111 GCA_944392415.1 uncultured Clostridia bacterium
ATTCTTTCAACTAAAACTGATGTTTTTCCACTTCCTGCTGCTGCTGAAACTAATATGTTTGCACCTTTTAGTTTTATAGCTTGCATTTGTTCCGTTGTCCATTTTCTTTCTGACATTTGTGTTTTGTCCTTTCATTGTTTTATATTTTTCTCTTTAAATTTTAGCTAATTATATATTAATTTCATATTTTTTTCAATTAATTTTTATAATCATGATGTTTATAAAATTTTACATATTATTTTTAATAATTTTCGCACATTTGGTTAAACTATTAAAAATTATAAAAGAAAGGAGTATGTGGCAAAATTTGTTTGCCATTATTAAGAGTATGGATAAAGATAAAAATCTCAAAAATGAAAATAAAGATAGCAATATGGATGCACAAGCACTTCAGGAACAGAGCAATAAAGCTAACTCTTCTAATGTTAATACAAAACCTCAACCTGCTGATGAATATACCAATACTGAATCAGCTAATGGCTCTAATAACACAACTTCTAACTCTAACACTTTCCAGCTTGATCTTGCGGTATTAAATGAGGTTAGTAAAATAGCAAAAATGGGTATGGATTCTATTTCTTACTTAGCGCCTAAAGTTTCAGATAAAGAAATGAGAAAAGTCTTAGTTGCAATGTATTCACAATATGGTAATACGCAAAGTCAAATTAATCAACATTTTGAAAAATATGGTGAAATACCCGACTCTACACCTTTTAAAGATAAAATGATGAGTTTTGCTGGTGTTCAATTTAATACTTTAAGAGATAGGAGTAATTCTCATATTGCTGAAATTATGATTCAAGGAACTTTAATGGGAGTTATTGAATGTCAAAAAATTCTTAATTGCGGATTAGATGTTCAAAAAAGCACTACTGATTTGCTTAAAGATTTTAATAAGTTTCAAAGGGAAAATATTAATAAACTAAATGCATTTTTGTAATTTTTTATGTTTAAAACGCTGTCATCGTGGACACCCCCTTTTTGACAGCGTTTCACATTTGTTTCAAAAAGATCGTCTCTATTAGCAAAACAAAAAATTTTACGTTTGGGACCGTCCCTATTGTAAAATATTTTATAAAAAGTCCCATCCCAACGTAAAATTTCACTTCTAATCTAATATTGCACCACAAGTTGTGCAATATGTTGCATCAGATGTGTTTTCTGCACCACATCTCTTGCAATATTTTTTTGAACCTGTTACAACTGTTGAATTTGTTTGTACTTGACCAGCTGTTCCTGCATTTGAATTTACATATGCTCTAGCTCCCTTTTCTCCTTCTAAGTCTCTATAAAAAGCAAGTACAGAGAATGTGATATATGGCATCAATATAATTGTTCCTGCATATGATGCAATTACTGCAAGTATAGGGCTTGCTATTCCTAATACTCCTGATACAAATGCTATTAATATTGACCATCCTATAAATGATAGCATTAAGCAGAATAATCTACCTCTATTACCTACCATTAATCTTTCACTTTCCAATACTGCATCTTTTGCTTCAATGCCTTCATTTCTTACTGCAACATAGTAAGATAATGCATATAATAAAGATTTTCTAATAAATAGAACTACAAATACTATATAAACTATCAATCCTACAAAAATTCCTATTACAAATGCTACTGATGCTCCTGTAATTGCTCCTATAAGTGCTGGTGTAGCATAGTCATCATAATATTGATTATAATATTCATCATATAAATCTTGTAATTCTTGATAATCATCATAATTGTAGTTATAATCATAATAATCATCATAATCATAGTCGTAGTTATAGTCATATGAGTAATCATAACTTTCTGCTAAATAGTCTTTACTTGTAGGATTTAAAGTTGTATTTAATATAGATGTCATTGCTGATGAATATACTGCTACGCCAAGTGATATTAGTAATATCATAGTTATAACAAATATTAATATATACACCCAACATTTTTTGATAATATTCCATGTAAGTTTCCAACTGTATCCAAAATGTTTAAAGCCTACTGTTAAGAAGTCTGTTACTTCAACTTTATCCCCATTTTTTAAGTGATAATATGAATATGCTAATCCATATGATAAAGCTGGTGCTATTACTATTAGTGCTATTGATAATATTCCTAGAGTAAAACTCGATAATATATTAATAGCTATTAAAATTACTGCATAAATTAGTGATATCAAAAGTGCTGTTTTCCACTTTCCTGAAAGTGATTCTCTTGCTTCTTTTCTTGCTTCACTTGCTCTTATCATTTTATTTACCTCCCCTTTTGATAATCTATCATTATTATTTAATTATAATTTTACATTAAGTAATGATAATAATCAACATCTTATTACAAAATTCTTGCATAATAAATTAATTAGACAAATATATTTTTACATTCAAGCATAGGTAATTAATAAATTTATTCGAATATTTCTCCTGCTTGCAATTTATTTCCATTTAAAAAGCTTCTATAATCCATCTTTTTAGAGTTTTCACCTTGAAGTTCCAACACTTTTATAAAACTATCTCCTGTTTTTATAAATATGCCTTTTTTATTGTCTGCAAATGCTATTGTTCCTGGCTCTAATTTTTTCATTCTACTTATATATTCTTTTATTTCTGGGAATATGCTTTCTAAGCTATCTAATGTTATTATGTCTATTTTCCAAAATTTTATTTTCTTTCCATTTAAGAAAGAATATGCTCCCATTATTGGATTTAGACCTCTAACTAAATTTTTTATTTCTCTTGATGTTTTGCTCCAATCTATTTTTGCCATTTCTTTTTCAAGCATTGGTGCTAAAGTAAAATTTTCGCCTTGTTTTTCTGCTCCAACAAGTTTTTTTATTTCTTCTAAAGTTTTATTTTCTTTATCCGGAATTGCTTCGATTTTTTCAATTGTTTTAACTAAAAGTTTAGCTCCTATTTTAGATAGCCTTTCCCACAATTCGCCAGTTGTTTCGTCTTCTCCAATTTCTGTTTCTTCTTTTAAAATCATATCTCCAGTGTCCATGCCAATATCCATAAACATTGTAGTTATTCCAGTTCTTTTATCGCCATTTAATACAGCCCATTGAATAGGTGCAGCTCCTCTATATTCGGGAAGTAGTGAGCCATGAACATTGATTGCTCCATACCTTGGAATGTCTAATAATTCCTTTGGCAAAATTTTTCCATATGCAACTACACATAGTAAGTCTGGATTTAAAGCTTTTATTTCTTCGATGAATTCTGTATTGTTTCTTACTTTTGTTGGTTGATAAATCTTCAAATTCTTTTCTAAAGCAAATTCTTTTACAGGAGAAGCAATCATTTTCATTCCTCTACCTTTTGGCTTATCTGGATTTGTTACAACAGCTAATACTTCATTTTTACTATTGTAAACTGCTTCTAATGATTCTTTTGCAAAATCTGGAGTTCCCATGAATACTATTCTCATTTTTAAACGATTCCTTTCTCTGGTTCAATATACTGCATTGTTCCTGGTTCCATTATATCTATAAACAACTTTCCATCTAAATGGTCTATTTCGTGTGCTAAAGCTTGAGCCAAAAGTTCTTTTCCTTTTACAGTTATTTTTTTGCCATTCTCATCTAAAGCTTTAACTGTAACTTCCATAGGTCTTATTACTTTAGCAAATTGATTTGGAAAACTTAAGCATCCTTCTTCCACTTCTTGTTCACCTTTTGCTTTGACAATAACAGGATTTACAAGTTTTAATGGTTTATTTCCGTCATATAAATCTATGGCTACAAGTCTTTTTAGTATACCCACTTGTACGGCAGATATTCCAACGCCATTTGATGCGTGCATAGTTTCTACCATATCATCTAATAGTTCTCTTATTCTGTCATCAATTACTTCGACTTCTCTTGATTTTTTTCTTAAGATTTCATCTCCGTCTTTTCTTATTTCGCGTATTGCCATTTTTATTTCCTTTCTATTTATAACATATTATTTGGATTCAATTCTATATTAACCCTTGCTGTCTTCGTTTTCATATTTAAAAATGTATCATATGCATCTGTGAGTAAATTATTAACTCTGTCATCATATTTACATTTTATAAGCATACGCCATCTATATCTATCTTTAATTTTATCTATTGGTGATGGCACTGGGCTATATAGAAGTAA
>CALXWN010000088.1:0-4106 GCA_944392415.1 uncultured Clostridia bacterium
ACTGACCAAGTTGAAGAAATATTATCAAGCTTTGATAAAATGTACACATTAATAAAAATAGATGAAGTTAATAACTTGGGAGCTGTAAGAATTCGTATTCGTTCACTACTAGCTAGTATGAATAAAAGAATTGCTAAAAAGAAATCTGAAAATTCTAATAATGGAAATTATGAAATTGACAAGAAAATATTTACAAAAGATATGCGTAAAGACTATACAATATTAATTCCACAAATGGCACCTGTTCATTTTGAATTATTAGAATCAGCAGTTGAAGCTTGTGGATACCATGTACATTTGCTTAAAGAATGCACTCCACACACAGTTGAAGTAGGCTTAAAATACGTAAATAATGATGCTTGCTATCCATCTATACTTACAACAGGTCAAATGATTGAAGCATTAGAATCAGGCAAATATGACTTAAATAAAACCGCATTAATAATGTCACAAACAGGTGGTGGATGTAGAGCTACAAACTATATTGGATTTATTAGAAAAGCTCTTAAAGATGCAGGTTATCCAAATGTACCAGTTATATCATTTAATGTTGTTGGTATGGAAAAAATGCCTGGATTTAAAATAACTCCAAAACTTGTTGAAAACTTAATAAAATGTGTAATTTATGGTGATATTCTTCAAAAAATGCTTACCAAAAACAGAGCATATGAAGTAAATAAAGGTGAAACAAAAGCTTTATTTGATAAGTGGATGGAAAAATGCAAAAAATTAGTTGCTAAATCAACCATGAAAGAGTTCAAACAAAATATTTATGATATGGTAGAAGACTTTGAAAAAATAGAATTAAATACTTCAGTAGAAAAGCCTAAGGTAGGTATTGTTGGTGAAGTTCTAATTAAATATCATCCATTTGGAAATAACTTTGTTGCAGATAAATTAGAGGCAGAAGGTGCTGAGGTTATACTTCCAGACTTTATGGGATTCATTAAATTTATTGCTACACATAAAATAACTTTTAACCAATTAATTAAAACTGACGCTACTAAAGCTAAGATATTTAAGTTAGCAATAAAATTAATTGAAATTCTTGAAAAAGACGAGAGAATAGCCCTTGAAAATTCTAAAAAAGGATATTTACTACCTTGTGATATTTTCAAGTTAGAAGAAAATGTAAAAGGAATTCTTTCAATAGGAAATCAAACAGGTGAAGGTTGGTTCTTAACAGCTGAAATGGTTGAATATATAGAACATGGTATTCCAAATATAGTTTGTGTACAACCATTTGCTTGCTTACCAAACCATGTTGTTGGTAAAGGTGTAATAAAAACAATTAGAGATACTTATCCAGAAGCAAATATTTCTGCTATAGACTATGACCCAGGTGCTTCTGAAGCAAATCAAACAAATAGAATTAAATTATTAATGGCTGTTGCTAAAGATAATTTAAAAGCTAAAAATAATAGTAAAAAGGCTATTGAAAAAGAAAATGCTCACCTTTCAAGCGAAAATAACTTAAAAGGCAAAGAAAAAGCTAAGAAATAAGTTTATATTATATTTTAACAGAAGTTTAATTAGGAGGCTTTATGGGACATTTAACACCTAAGGATAGTTACAGTAATATATCGGATATAAGTTTAGATTATTTAATATTAGATGTTGGCATAAAAGGTTTAATATTTGATTTTGACGGTACTTTGCTTAGAAATAAAACTGTATCTGTAGATACATTAAATTTTCTAAAAGAAGCAAAAAAACGAGGTCTAAAATTATCTATTTTAAGTAACAATCCTTATGTTAGCAAAACAATTTTAAAAACAATAAGTATACCTACGACAAAAAAATTTGCTTGTAAGCCTCTTAAAAAGCCATTTCTTGATATGGCAAAAACCATGAAACTTCTACCTGACCAAATAGCTGTAATAGGAAATAATAGAATCTCAGACATATGGGGAGCAAATAGAGCAAATATGTATTCAATATACATTCAAAATCTGAATAGTCATAGATTTAAAAAAAGGGTAGAGGATAGGTTAAAAGATTTAGGTATAAAAAAAATAAAGTAGAAAGTAAAAGTCTTTCTACTTTTTATTTATCTTCTTCTTGCTTTTTCTTCTTCCATATCAGTTATTTCACCAGTTTCTAAACTTATTACTTTTTTAGGTTCTCTTATAAGCTCTGGCATATCTTTCTTAGGATTAAGCATCCAAGAAATATGTGTAACATATTTAGCATTTGTATCTTTAGATCCAACTAATCCAGCCCTTGCAGAAATATCCTTTCTTTGCTCTGAATTTAATTTAAATAATAAATTAGTTTTTGCTGTATATCTTCCTCTTTGAGATGATTCAACAATTAAATCTTTACCACCTCTATAAACAGGAAAAGCATCTTTTCCACTCACATTTTTAACAGATCTAGTTAAACTTCCTTTAATCATATGCAACATAAGTGGAGCATTAAATCCTTTCAAATCTATCACTATTAAAGGTTTATTTGTATTTGCCTTTTCATCACTTTCAAAAGATATTCCAGCATTTCTATATTCATTTGTATTAACTATAAAACTAATCATTTCTTGAATTGCTATGTCTTTTTGATCATATAAAATTTGCGAGCGATTATTGAGTAATAAAACATTGTAAGACATTGCATCTAAATCATTAAATCCATAGTAGTCAATATCTCCTTGTTCAAAAATCTCCTCTATATCAAAAACTACTGTAGCTAAATTGCTATTTCCATCTACTGATTTGGTTTTTCCTGAATTCTTTTTATCATTTTTAAATTTTGTTATATAAGGAACTATTGCTCTATATTCAGCTAAATAATACATTATATCTTCATCTATAAGCTCAAATTCTCTTCCTTCACTAAAATCAGTAAAATTATTTGAATTTTGTAAAACATATATTACTTCGTTTCTTCGCTCTACTTCTTTTACAAGTCTATTAGTCCAAAACGCATTTAAAGCAACTAATTCAGATACTGAATAATTTTTCAACTTGTTTTTATCCATTAATTCTTGTTCAAACGTTTTTCTATCTCTTATTCTAAAGTTAGAAGGCATAGATAATTTTTCTAATGTATGATTATATTCAGCTTCATAATTATTCAAAGCTCCTATTTGTCTTAAAAAATCTATTTTTAAATAAATATTATTTGCTAAGATTTGTGTCAAATCTACTTTTATCATTTTTCTTAGTTCTTGAAAATATGCTTTTTCTTTTTTTTGAATTTTGTTATAATCATATACAGAAAGTTTTCCAGCAATTATTTTGTTTGTATGTTCTTCTATTTCTTTCAATTCTTCTTGTATTCTTCTATCATTTGGATACATTTTTAAATATTTTTTTAACTCCTTATATCTTAAAATATACTCAGAATAGAAAAAAGTTTTAACAAGCGATTGATAATCGTTTTGCAAATTTCCCGTAAATTCTATGTCCTTACCACTTGTATTTTCTTTAGAATTCATTTTGTTAACAATAGAATTATAATCTCTTGAATTGAGCAAAGATTCAATGGCTATATATCTATAAATTTGCGAAGACCTAATTGTATTTGTTTTTAATATCAATTCTTCAAGTGCATTATTATATCCTTGAATACAGTCTAAAATAGAAGCTTTTGGACTAGCTTCTCTCATTCTAGATATTAACTCTTGAAATGATTTTAAATCTTTTCTAAAAAAATAAACGTCTCTATCTGTAAGACTCTTTGCCATTAACCTTATTCTTCTACTTAAACTCATTTATTCCCCAATCTTTAAGTTTCAAAAGTTTGCTTTTTCGACTAATACATATTATAGCAAAAAAAATAATATAAAGCAAATACTTTATATTACATTGGCGTAGGTGAGAGGATTTGAACCTCCGCGGCCCTAAAACGAACCCTACAAGTTTAGCAAACTCGCCCCTTCAACCACTTGGGTACACCTACATATATCATTTAATTATATATAAAAATGGCGGAGAGGGTGGGATTCGAACCCACGGTAGGCTATAAACCTACGCCAATTTTCAAGACTGGTGCCATAAACCAACTCGACCACCTCTCCATAATAGGCTACGACATTCGTAACAGTATTTATAATAACACATTTTATTTAAATATGTCAATAGTTTTAACAAAAAAAGTGCGGTGGC
>CALXWN010000089.1:0-4089 GCA_944392415.1 uncultured Clostridia bacterium
TTCACTCTTTTCAATTTTTTTACAAATTATATCATGTCATTATATCTATATCAATTTAGATTTTCTTAATTTTTATATATTTTTTTAAACAGAAAAACTCAGCTATCGCTTACGCGACATCTGAGTTTTTTCTAAAATTTCATCGGCGTTACTTCACCATTATAACAGCTGTTATTGGGTCTGCGAGTAGCAGTGCATCACAAATATATACATTGCCATATTGCGATACTTCGCTATCTAAGATGTAGAGTCTTAACAGACGCTCTGATGTTTTTCTTCCATTTTTCACTTCGTACTCTAATTCATTGGCTGCAAACCCCTTCATATACAAAGGCTTCGCCGGAACGGGTGGTGTTTTGCTCCATCCCATATAAACTTTCTTTTTTCTTGGTTTCTTACTAAGTTTATATGAAATATAATATTCACCTCCTCCGTCTTCTAACAGATTTACATCCTCTGTTAAATGGACTGCTTTAATCATAGAGATTATATGCTGTTCCCGCTGGCTATTGATATCAATAGTCGTTATCAACATATGTTTTCCCTCTGATTCGTCCGTATAACACATTTGTGCTTGTTTTTTCATGTACTTGTACCTCCTTGGTTTTTATAGGTTTTTATTATATCACAATTTTTGTTATTGGCAAACTGTCATTTTGCATTATGTTTACCTTTTCCTGGTTTTGTAGTATAATTATTATATGCCATTGTGGTTTAGTTGAAGAAAGGGAGGTATATAAATGACTGTATTAAAACAATTTCGGATAGAAATATTCGAAGAACCTGAAATCATTTTAAAAATTTGCAATGCATTAAATGCATTGACAAATCCTACAGAAAAAAACGGATTTAAATTAAGTACATCCGGTCAAAGATTCATAATTTCTGTGTACCGCTGCAGAAATTCTTATGCAGCTTTTGAAGTTTCTTTCAAGCTACGTTCTGCATTAGACGATTCATTGCTTATAAATTGTATAAACAGCATGTTTCGCAAATGTATTTTAAGTTTTTCTTATGATAGTTCTACAGGAAAATTAGTAGTTTCTATTGAGGATGCTTATACAGAAATCTCTTTGACGGAAAACAATGAATGTGAATTGGAGTGTGAGAGAACAAGTTGCGTTCTGCCTTTGCGGAAACCTTTTCCAGAATTATATATAATTATTGATATATTTAATTCTGTAAAAATCAAAAAAATATTAACCCTTAACAAAAAGGTGTTAAATATTTGTGCAATAGGTGAAGATACCGGCATCTCTGTAAAAATGCATATTGTCTATTCAGATGACAATTCTGACTTAGCATTTTTCTGCTCTAAATTCAATTACCTTAGTGCGCAGGGAATTGCATCGTTCAAGTTTAATGTTATGACTTTAGGTCCTACAGCTCCTGAACTCTTGGAAATAACAATTATTCCGCCTAGTGATAAAGAGCAAAAAAGCAAGTACGATGCGACAATGGAACTAATTAGTTCTATCTCGCAATTTAATTCGTAATAACCTTCCAGAAAAAGCCTCCTCACACATACCAAGTGTGAGGAGGCTTTTCGTTATATTGAAAGTGTAATTAATCCCACTAGAATTAATCCTATTAAAATCCATTGTTTTTTCTTTAATTTTTCTTTTAAGAAAATTCTTGACAATATAACTGTTACAATACTATATGCTGCAATATATGGTGAAGCTATTGCTGCATCTCCAAATGCAAAAGCATAAATGTATGTATATTGTCCCGCAGTTTCCACTAAAGTTCCAATTAATTTTAATTTATTCTCTTTTATATTTATAAACTTATAATCTCTTTCTTTATATTTTACTATTAGCGCACAAATTACTCCAATAACTCCATAAATTAATGAATATGCTATAATTACTTGCTCTGCTGATAAGTCTGCTTCTAATGTGTAATCATCCATAAATGAACCTATACCATCTAATAACCAATACCCAAGAGCAAATGCAATTCCTTTTAAATATAATAAATATGCTCTTTTTGCATTTTTTTCATCTGCTTCTTTATCTCCTGATTCTAGTCTTAATACTTCGTCTTTATTTATTGATAATAAAATCATAGCTATTATAATTACTGCTATTGCTATTATTTGTGGAATACCTACTTCTTGTTTTAATAAAATTATACAAAGTATTGTAGTTATTGCACATGACGAATTTTGTAATGGTGATAAAATTGAAACCTTTACTAAAGTCATTGCTTTATATGTACAAAACATTGATACAATATATATTAATGCTACCGGTAAATATGTTTTTATTATATCTAGATTAATCTCTGTTTTAGTAATAAGCTTAAAAATTAATGCACATATTCCCAACATTATTCCATTGTATGAAATTAATTTTAATACACTATGTTTTTCTATTGTAGAAACTTTTTTAAATATTGTTTCCGATGTTCCCCATAATAATACTGTTATTGTTGCAAATAGTAGCCACATAATTTTTCCCCCTTAATATTTAATTATTCTTTTTATATTTTGAATAACATAATTATGGGCCATTTATTTTTACTAGTTCCTTCACTTATCCATCTCCTTCTAATACACTAAAATTATATTATCAAAGTGGCTAAGTGTCAACTTTTCTATACTTATGACAAACGAGGTACTTATACCGTAAGTACCTCGTTACAATTTTAGAACACTTAACTTGAATGCCTAATCTTATCTTCGAATATTTTAAATGCCTCTCCTCTCTTAAGTATTTGAACTTTTAATCCATCTCTTTTATTCGCTTCTTCCTGAAGATCTCTCTTGCTTTCACTTTCTCCATGTCCTAGAAAAACTGCATTAATGTCAGAAAATCCATATATTAACTCTTTAAATTCGTCAATATAATAATGAGCAGAGAATTCATCAGTATGATATGCTGTAGCTTCTTTTACATATTCTTTACCACAATATTTGACAATTGTACCTCTAGGTACCATCAATCTTTCTGCCAATGAACCTTTAGCCATATAATTTACAAAAAATATTCCCCAATTACTTTTAGATATCACATTTGGAAAATAATATGTAAACGTTCCATAATTAGCAACAACTACAATTTTCTGGCGTTTATCATATAAAGCAAGCTTTCTGGCACTAGAGTTGTTTACCAAATTAAAATTAAAAGGAATTACATTTGAATTCAATTCACTAAAATCAAATGTTTTCTTTACTTCTAAATAAATAGGAATATCTGATGATATTTTTCCAGCTTCTTGCATTGTTTTTATTGCATAAAGTATATCTTCATATCTTTCACTACCAATAGCCGAACATAATACAGATTTACCCTCATATATGTTTTTTTCTAAATCTTTTTTAAAATGAGCTTCAGGCTTTTTCTTAGTTCCATTTGTTGCCTCTGTAACTATAGTGATTTTTTCTTTGTATTTTTCAGAACATGGAAAATATGATTTTCCATAAATCCCCCTTTTCTTATAATCGCCTGTTATTAATATCCTAATTTTATGCCCTTCATATTTAAAAATTACCATATACATAACCGCACCTTTTGTATGTGCATTATTATATGCAATAATTTCAACATTATCATCAATATTGATTGTCTCTTCCAATTTTATTGCAGTACAACCATTAATTAATGCTATTGCATCTTTTTCTTCATGTTTTGGTTCCTCATTATTTTTCATGGTATAATAATAAGTTTTTATTGCATCACTTTTTATAACTTGCACTGTATATTCAGATGCAAAAACTTTTCCTCTATACCCTTGATTGTAAAATCCTCCTAACCGTCCCATATGATCTGCATGCTCATGTGTTATGAATACAGCATTAATATTAGCTGGATTACATGGAAAGTCTTTATTATATTTTTTGTTTTTGCCATCTAAAAAAGATCCGCAATCGAAGACTAGCTCTGGCTCTTTTTTCCCATTTGGAAAGTTTGGTTTTAAATAAATTAAAGAGCCTGTTACCGTTGAACTGGCAGATTCTAACCGCACCCAAAAATTTTTTAGCGTATTCTTTTTACCCATATTATTTACCCCCATAATTATGCTTGGTTGTTTATTTTATTCAACATTACATTTTCTATATATTATCATAATTAATTAAAATGT
>CALXWN010000090.1:0-4069 GCA_944392415.1 uncultured Clostridia bacterium
TTATTGAATAGAACTAAAAGAAAAATATTCGAAACATCTATGAAATTATTCGCAGAAAAAGGGTATGATGGTACAAGTATAGAAGAAATAACGTCAGAAGTTGGAGTAGCAAAAGGAACACTTTACTATCATTTTTCTAGTAAAGAAGAAATTTTTAATTTCTTAATTGAAGAAGGAATGAACTTGCTCAAAAATAGTATAAAAATTAAAATAGATAAGCAAGACAAATACATAGATAAAATTAGAGCAATAGTTCTAATTCAAATAAAAATAATTGTAAAGTATGAAAACTTTATGACAATTGTACTTAGCGAAGTATGGGGTAACAGCCCAAGAAGCAATACCTGTAAAAAATATCTTACTGAATATTTAGAAATTGTAAAAAATATTGTGCAAGAAGGAATTAAGAATGGTGAAATAAAACCATATAGTGCCGATATAATTACATCAGAAATTTTCGGACTAGCTTGTTCTAGCCTTCTACAAAAGAAAACTAGAGAAATAAAAGTTGATGAATTATTTAAAGATTTAGATAAAAGCTATATTCAAAATTTAAAAGTTAATAAATGATGTTAAATACTATTTATAGACATTTTGAACTTCAATATATATTTTTTTCGCATTTACTTCGCGGTTCGCTTACACTCAACGCTCGCACGCTCCGACTGCGCTTCTAAGAAAAAGACATATGTAAATAGCTCTCTTGTCAGCTTCGCTGAGCTAAAAGCTCCAGAACATATATTGAAGCTTATTAAAAAAGATAGTAATAAAAAGGAGTAAAATCATGAATATTAATTTAAAAATGCCAAAATTAAAATTCGGAAAAATTAAAATGGACACTGTAGAAGACCTAGAAAATGTTGAAATTGATTATGAAAAAATGAAAAAAGAAAATCAAAAACAGAAAAGAACAGAGCCATATGAAACAACAAATTATAAAACTGTTAAAGAATTTTTTACAAAGTCAATAAACGAATTTGCAGAAAGACCTTGTATATTAGAAAAACCAGATCATAAAGAACCATACAAAACATTTACATATAAAGAATTTGGTGATGATGTTATTGCACTTGGAACTGCAATGATAAAATTACTTAACCTTAAAGACAAAAGAGTAATTATAATTGGTGAAACACAATATGATTGGTATATTTCATATATGGCAATGCTTTGCGGAGTAGGTATTGCAGTACCAGTAGACAGAGAACTTCCATTAAATGAATTAGAAAATGTGGTAAGAAGGTCTAGAGCTTCTGCTATTATCTATTCTCCAAAAAAAGAGGATGACATAAAGAAAATAAAAGAGAATATTCCAGAAGTTGAATTTTATATTGAAATGAAATCAGATAAAGATTTAAATGGCAAAGATGTAGGAATTAATTACTTAATTGACAATGGAAAAAGAATAGTTAATTCTGGAGATAATTCTTTCATGGAGATAGAAATAGACCCAGAAGAATTTAAAGTATTGTTATTCACATCAGGAACAACATCAAATTCAAAAGGAGTAATGCTTTGCAATAGAAACTTAGCAGAAAATATTAATGCAGTTAATGCATATGTAAAAATTTATCCAACAGATAGATTTTTCTCAGTACTTCCATTGCATCATACTTATGAATCAACAATAGGATTTTTAGTTCCAATAGCAATAGGATGTTCAATAGCAGTTTGCGAAGGTTTAAGATATATAGTTCCAAACCTTCAAGAGGCTAAACCATCGGCAGTGCTTACAGTTCCTTTATTAGTTGAAAGTATTTACAAAAAAATAAACGAAACAATTAAAAAGAGCCATAAAGAAAAATTAGTAAACTCAATGATACATATAACCAATGGACTTAAAACTGTTGGAATAGATATTAAGAAAAAAGTATTTAAAGAAATATATGATAACTTAGGTGGAAATATAAGAATAATAGTTTCAGCAGCAGCACCAATAGATAAAAAGGTAGGAAATTGGTTAGAAGATATAGGAATTTTATTCTTACAAGGATATGGACTTACTGAAACAGCACCAATAGCAGCTCTAACACCTGATTATAAACCAATGGTTGGCTCAGCTGGAAAAGCTGTTGTACAAGCTCAAATAAAAGTAGACAATCCAAATGAAAATGGAGAAGGAGAAATAATGATAAAATCTCCAACATTGATGCTTGGATATTATGAAGATGAAGAAGCAACAAGGGAAGCTATTGAACTAGATGGATACTTCCATTCAGGAGATATTGGATATATTAATGAAGAAGGATTTATTTACATTACAGGAAGAAGCAAGAATGTTATAGTAACACAAAACGGTAAAAATATATATCCAGAAGAAATAGAAATGTTATTAGACAAAATTCCTGAAATAAAAGAAGTAATGGTATATGGAAAAGCACCAGAAGGTGAAGAAGCTAAGAGAAAAGATGATAAAGAATTAATAATAACAGCAAGAGTAATACCTGATAGAGAAAAAATAGAAGAATTACACGGAAATATTTCAGATGAAGAAGTTAAGAAAATTATTTGGGAACAAATAAAACAAGTAAATAAAAAACTTACATCATATAAAGCAGTAAAATCTCTTGAATTAAAAGAAGGAGAATTTGAAAAAACTTCTACAATGAAAATAAAGAGATACAAAGAATTGCAAAAAGATAAAAAATAATTTTACAAAAAGGACCGTCCCCATCGTAAAATTTTCTAAAAAAATAAAAAAATTACCCTTGACTTTTAGTAAGTTAGTGTACTAAAATAATATTGTAATAAAATATACCAATTAACATAATAGCTAAACAAAGGAGGTACAGTTTACAATGCCTAGACGTGGGATAGTAAACGTGAGAATGGTAATCACGGAAGAAAAAATTTTATCGAATATAGAAAAGGTTCAAAGACTTATAAATCCTAATAGTAAAAAACAAATAGTAGAATTAGATGATAGCTCATACTTTAAAGATTTAGTAGAGTCAATAAAGACCTATTTAGTTGAGTACCCTAAAAAGAAAAATTTCCCTAAGAGTGTTTATGATGCAGCTTATGGTTTAGTAGAGTATGCAACTAATCAATTTGAAGAAAATACAAAGCAAATTGAAGAATTGATAAAACAAAGAGAAAAAAATATTAAATTAGCGGCAGTATTAAAACAAACAACAGCTTTGGTAGAAGCTAAAGATCCAGAATGGAAAAAAAGTATTCAATCTATAGAAAAGCAATTTCCAGAAGATGTAATAGAAGCTCTAAATGTTATAGGAAGAGCTAAGGGAGATACTTCAGAAAATTATCAAGAGTCATTAAAATTAGTCAATGCTAGAATTGCTAACTTAGAGTCAAATTTACATATAGAAATAGATATGGAAAGAGTAGAGGATAGGTCAAAAGCACTTAGCTACATTGGAATAGAAGTTGCTGATGCTCTAAAACTAATTCCAACGCCAGTTGAAAATGTTGAAAAAGTTGAAGAGATGGTTAAAGAGGAGCAAATAAAACAAGCTTCACAAAAAGAACAAACAAAACATGTTGCTCAAAGAATGGCAAAGCCTGCTCAAACACTTGCTTCAAATACAGTTATAAGTGATAATGTAATGAGTCAAAAAGCTCAAGTACAAAATGCAAATGTAGTTGAACCTCAAATTCAAAATGGAGCACAACAAGGACCTATACAAATTCAAGAAGAAAAACCTAAAAAGGCAAAATCATCATTATGGAATAAAATTAAAAATAGCAAACTTGTAAGAACAATTAAATACGCTTTAAAAATTAAAGTCGTATTGCAATTACCAGAAGCTTTGCCAGAACCAGAATCAAATAATAAATAATGATTTAAAAGCTGCTTTTGAGTAAATTTCTCCAAAGCAGCTAAATGTTTATTACTATTAAAATATAATTAAATTTAGTAAATGCTAATCTAAAAAAATATTCACAAAATAGTAAAAAATACTTGACATGAAATGCAAAATGTTATATACTTAATATCGTGCTAAACAAATGCGCCTTTAGCTCAGTTGGTCAGAGCAACCGGCTCATAACCGGTGGGTCCAAGGTTCGAATCCTTGAAGGCGCACCATTTTTAAATTGAATAGAAATT
>CALXWN010000091.1:0-4056 GCA_944392415.1 uncultured Clostridia bacterium
GCTTCTTCAGCATATTTTAACCATTCTTTATTTTTATAAAAATCATTATCTGGCAATATATAATTCTTAATAGCATCTGTATGTATTAAATAATTATTTTTTGTAAGTATTCTTTTAATATCCCATTCTCTATTCTGATTTTCTAATTCTTTTAATCGTTCGAATTCTTTTATTAGGTATAATTTAAATACTGGACTTATTGAAGAAGCAAATTCGAATGCTATATCTTTATGAGCATAAGTTCCACCGTATTTTCCACGTTTTGAATAAATTCCAATTGCATTTGTTTTTTCACACCATTCAGTAACACTCAATGTAAATGTATGAAGTCCCGCATTTTTTCTAAACCCGTCGAATTCGACGGAATTAAAATTTGGATTATAAATTGACTCCCATGTTCCTAAAAATTCCAAAGTAATTCTATTTCTTAACCAATTTCTTATAATGTCATCTGCTTTTGACTTTCCTTCCTTATATTTGCCAAAATCAGAAATACAAATATAATCATTATCATTTACATTAGCTATACTTATTTTAATATTTTGAACTTCTATAATTTTATTATTCATACATACTCACCTCTTTTTTATATAAAATGTACTAATCTTTTAAAAAAAATTATTGATTCTCCAAGTTTTTTACGATTTTTTCCATAAATTCATCTCGCCCAGTTAATGTTCATTTTATTTTCACTCATTATTTTCACTCTTTCTTTTTTCTACTTTTTCTAACAGTAAATCAAAATCTGATTTATATAATCTATCTTGTTTTATTCTATATTTTTCAAATTCTGTTAGTGCTTTATCACAAGCTATTTCATGTGATATTTTTCCTGCATCTTTTAATATATCTCTATCATCTGCTAATAAAAATTTATCAATTCTAGTTGCCCAATCCTCCATAGTCATTGGTATATTTCTTTTTGCTCTATCTTCTGCCAAATCTAAGAAAGCCGAAACAATACGTTCTAAACTTTCCAATTCCTCTTTACTTAAATAATTTTTAGCCACTACAACATCTGATTTCATTATCTTGCCATTAGGAGAATTTTTCCAATTTGTAAGTCCCATATGTTCTTTTTCTGAATCAGCTCTACTATATATTATTTCTGCTGCTGTCTGATGAGATACTGCATAGTGCATTTTGTTTTGTACTTTCTTAAAAAAATCTATTGAAATAGGAGATTTTGAATCATAATCAATACTTGTAGCATAAATATCAGTTACTTTTTGATAAAATCTTCTTTCTGATAATCTTATTTCTCTTATTTCTTCTAATAATTTTTCAAAATAGTCTTTGTCTATAAAAGAACCGTTTTTCATTCTTTCTTTGTCTAATACATATCCTTGAATTGTAAAAGTTTTTAATACTTGTGTCGCCCATCGTCTAAATTGGGTTGCCTTTTTAGAATTTACTCTATACCCAACGGATATTATTGCATCTAAATTATAGAACTCTGTCTGATATTTTTTTCCGTCTTCTGCAGTGTGTTCCAAAATGGAACATACTGAATTTTTATTCAATTCATTTTCTTTAAAAATATTATTCAAATGCTTAGTAATCGCTGGTCTTCCTACATCAAACAACTCAGCCATAGCTTTTTGAGTCATCCATAAATTTTCATTCTCATAACGAACTTGTATGCCTTTATCTTTTTCTTGTACTTTAAATGTAATAAATTCTTCAGCAGAACTTCTAATCATCAAATCCTTTGCCATCCTTTACCTCCTGATTTTCTATCATTAATTAATTTGACATCATCAACATATTCATATTGTAAAGCATTATCTTCAGAAACAGCCGACTTTTTCGTTTCCTTTTCATACACATCTCTTGCACCTTTGGCAACTCCTCCACCTCTTTTAGCTACTTTTAAATTTTCTTTTAGTCCTTTTGGTTGTTCTGCAACGGCAATATCTCTTGTCGCGATTTCTCCAATGTTCGCTAAAGCAACTTCTATATCAGTCATGTTATCTCTAAGCGATTCTTACATAAGCCCTTTCAATTTTTTATATTCGCTAGCTTTCATTCCAGACCAACCTTTATATATTTCATTAGTCAAAAGTGCATACTCTATTGGTTTTGTTATTCCTCCACTTTTCCATACATCGGTTAATTTAAATCTATCTACAATTCCTATTAATCTTGCTTTTATCCACTCATCTGTGTAACCTTTATTTCGGTAATAATTTACTGCTCTATTAACTGCTATTTCAGGATCAAAAACTTCGTTTATTCTGTCATTTCCAACATTTGCGAGCCAAATTTTAAATGGTTCTGCTTTTGGACTTGGAATAGATTCAATTAATCTTAATATATCTTTAGTAGTCATAGCATCTCTTAAGCGCATTTTTCCATCTGGAGCTAACATTTTCAACTGACTACAATTTGTAGTCAGTTCACTACCTTCTTTTTTTAACCTATTTTTTAGTACTGACCAATATTTTCTAGGTTCCTTACTATCAGTCAATGCACCCACAACATCAACAACACTAAAAAAATATTCCTCTTTTTCACTATCCCATATGCTTCTTATTTCTTTACCTTCAAATAAATTTGATATTGTTTCTAATTTACTACTGTCCATAAATACCACCTCTTCTTTAAAATATTGTTCCGTTTCATTAAAACTATGTATATATCATACCATAAAAACAAGCAGTTTTCAACCAACTGCTTGCTATTTTTCGTCTATTTTTTATTTTACCAATTTTTCATAAATATTGTATTTTAAGAACGACTGGCTCATAGTAAATTTATTTGCTACACTTCTATTTATTTCACTTACAAATATTTTGAATATTATTTCTAAATATATAATTACGAAAGCTACTACACCTATTACTCCCATTTTTTACAATGTCCTATAATTATTTTTATCTGCCCTTTCATCCAACTGCCTATCATATTCTTTGTTTGTATAAAACCAATCTGTTTTTTTGTCTTTTGGCTTTCTGCCTTTGTCAACAAATAAGTCCAAAAGTACAGCAAAAGCAAGTATTATTCCTAAAAATGATGTAAAAGCTCCCATAGGACTTGTTATCTCTGCTTGTCCATTTGTAAATATAGGAAATACTTGATTAAATAAATCCCATCCAAAATATCCAAAGTAGCACAAAAAGTAAATTATAGCTCCTATAAGTTTCCTTTTAAATACCAATACTATACATACAACAGTTACAAATAATAAAATTATTTCTAATGTTAAATTTATAGGTTGTACAAAAAATTCAGCATATACTGATGCTTGATATGCAACAACCACTCTAAAGGCCCAGTACATTATCATAAACATTGCTATCATCCAGTTTGCAAAAGTTCTCATTTCTATTTTTTCCTTTCTAAAGAACTAAATTTAGTTGGAAAAAAATTGTGTTTTTGGCTAGGCTAACAAGCAAGAAGGCCAGAGGCGTGCTTTTTTGCACGGTGAGGACCTTCGCAGTGCAGTTAAACGACGCCAAAACGCAATTATTTTTCAACATTTTTTCAAAAGCCTTTTGGACACACATACCAAAAGGCTCTAGAAACTAACCTAAACCAAAAGTTATTCAATTTCTGAAAAACCTAATTAGTCTACGAAGTTAAATTCATCTTTAAATTTTTCTTTGAATATTTCAAATACTGCATTTAATACGTTTTCATCATCAACACTTACATATGTTTCTTCATCACTATTTTCGTCAGCATCTTTTTCTAATTGAAGGATAACTACTTCTTCTGGTTCTGCATCTTCTGCTTCTTCAGCTGGAAGTAATACTACATATTCCTCACCTTCATAGTCTATTAAATCTAAGAATTCAAACTTAACATCGTTTCCATCTTCATCTTTAAGAGTTACAATATTATCTAATTCTTCATTATTTTCGTCCATTATATTTCTCCTTTCAAATATTCTTACGTGTTATTATTTACACTTTGTTATATGATATACTAAAAAATTCCTTTTAGCAAGTATTTTATTAAATTTTTTTATAATAAATGTTACTGTTTAATACTTTTTTGAATAAAATCAGCTAAAAGCATACAGCTGTAATAAATTTGTTACTAAAATGTAAA
>CALXWN010000092.1:0-4051 GCA_944392415.1 uncultured Clostridia bacterium
ATTTTTCGAAAAAATTTAAAAAATTCAGTTGACAAATGGCTATACTTGTAGTACAATAATGTATGTGTCAACTACGTGTAGTAGTTGCAACTAGAGTTATGAGTCATTAGCTCAGTTGGTAGAGCACTTGACTTTTAATCAAGTTGTCCGGGGTTCGATTCCCCGATGGCTCACCAAATATTTAGGATTTAAGTTTTTTAAATCCTAAACATTTATTTATGGCCCCGTGGTCAAGCGGTTAAGACATCGCCCTTTCACGGCGGAGACATGGGTTCGATTCCCGTCGGGGTCACCAAATACGCCACTTTAGCTCAGCTGGTAGAGCAACTGACTTGTGGGATAGGTAATTATTTAATTACTTTGAACTATCTTGCACCTTTGTGAGGAAACTTGCAAAGTGGACATCGCTAATTCGGGGAAGACTAAGTAGAAATATATGTTAATCCCGAGCTAGAAAGCAATTTCAAGTGTAGAGACTTTATACGATGTGCCTAAGGTTTATCTATGGCAAAGAGAAAGTCCAGACCACAAACATTATATGGCAATGAAAATTGTAGTGGTATGAATCAGTAGGTCGTCCGTTCAAATCGGACAAGTGGCTCCATTATTAAAGGTCAGTAATTTTAGTTAAGCTATTGTTATTGGCTTTTATTTTTTTATTTAAAACACCTTATAAAGGAGCAAATAAAAATGGTAGAAAATCAAGAAAAAAATATAGAAAATAAAGTTGCAATAGTAACAGGCGGAGCAAAAGGAATAGGAGCCTCTATTGTAAAAAAACTAGCTCAAAATGGATACATAGTTATACTAAACTATAATAAATCAATAAACGAAGCAAAAGCAATCGAAAATGAATTTAACAATGTATACACATTTAAGGCAGATGTGTCAAATTATGAAGAAGTAAAATCATTAGTAGATTTTACAATAAATAAATTTGGAAAAATAGATTTACTAGTAAATAATGCAGGAATAGACTTAGTAAAAACAATAAACGATACAAGTATAGAAGACTTTGATAATATACTAAAAAATAATTTATATTCAGTTTTTTACACATCAAAAGAAGTATCCAAATATATGATAAATGCTAAAGTAGGAAAAATAATAAACATAAGTTCAATATGGGGCATAATAGGAGCATCTTGTGAAATGGCTTATTCAGTAAGTAAAGCAGGAATTGATGCAATGACAAAATCTTTAGCAAAAGAGCTAGGACCATCCAATATACAGGTAAATAGTATTGCTCCAGGCATAATAGATACAGATATGAATAAATTTTTATCAGAAGAAGAAAAAAAGCAAATAATAGAAGAAATACCACTAGAACATATAGGAAAAACTGAAGATGTAGCTGAAACTGTCTTGTTTTTGGCAAATTCAGACTATATTACAGGCCAAGTTATACAAGTAAATGGCGGATGGAACGTATGAAACAGTATTAAAATAAATATATAATAGAGGTTCAAAAAACTGCTATACTAATTATAGCAAACGTGAATATGTAAACGAAAAAAGAAAGCACTTTTAAATGCTTTCTTTTGCTTTATATACTACAAACACACTTACAAAGTTCGCTATATAAATAATCATTATAGAAATAATTTGAAAAATTAAATTTGACTTATTTTCTGCCCATAAATCAATTTCATTTTTTGTATATGTATTGTATGAATTTAGAGCCTGGTTAATAGTACATCTTCTACTTTGAAGTAAGGAATTTATTTCACTAATATTAAGTCTATATTTATATAAAGAATTATAGGCATTAGCCGTATAAAATTCATTAAATCCATTTTGAATATAAGGTAAATTTTCTTCATCATCTGACTCATTATCAGAAGAATTAGCAACTTCAGTAGGATCCACATATAGTCCTAAGCTATTATAATCAACAATATTGCTTGTAGGATAAATATCATCCAATTTAGATATTTCACTATTCATAGAAATTATACAGCTAATAATCATACTTAATTTCATAAATAAAACTATAACCATAATAAGTACAATTGTTATAAAAATATTTCTTGTAACTATATCACTATTAAAAGTAGAATTACCTTCATTATTTAAAGAAAGCGTTAGTAAAACGATGGTAATATCCATAGCAATAACTCTAAATACAATTCTTAAAATATCATCAAGAGTGTCATTACTAAATATTTGCGCAATACAAGATACAAAGAAAATATATGACTGTTCTAAAGTAAATGCCAACAATAAAGGTAAAATAAAATACTTAGCAATACCAATAAAATAATCTTTGTTACTACTAGTAAAATCAATTTTATCCGCATTATATGCTAAAACTGCAATTGGTAACATGGTAGATAACCTTATTATTTCAACTTCATATAAACTATTAAACAAAAAATAGCAAGCAATATTTACAACAAAATCTAAAACTATAATTATTAAATTTGTGGCAATTATTGTATTAGTAGAAGCATATGATCTTTTTAGTCTAATATTTAAAATAACAAGTGAAATAATTAGTATAATAATAGGCACGTAATTTAAAGAAAAACTTATATTTGCTCCGACTATTTCAGTATATAAAATGATTAGTACAGAAGCAAAAAGTAACAATTTAGCCTTCTTTTCCATATAATCCTCCTAAATTAATTATAGAAATAAATATAAATGCTAACTTAAATAACACAAAAAACCACAAGATTTAACTTGTAGTTTTTGAAAGAACAAATTATTGATTAGCATTTTCAGATTTTTTTCTATAATTTCCAGTAATAATTTTTGGAAAATACTTAATAATTTTATAAACAGCAAGTTTAATTTTTTTACTCCATAAATAACTTTTTCTAAGTCTACGAGGAGTTTCTAAAGAATTGTTTTCAACAACAGCCAAAGAAACTGGAGCTTCCTCTACATTAAATGTATAATTTTGTCCTTCGTTATTATCCCATTCGTTATTAGAATTTCTAAAACATAAATTTAATTTATCGCTATTATTTAATTGAAGTTCCGCTTGAAATCCCAATTCTGTCTTACTCATAGCAATATCAGAAACATTGTCCCAATTATCACCAAATCCATAATGAATAAATACTTCTTCAGAACCATCCTGAAAAAGCTTACCTGTATAAGATATCTTAACATTAGAACTTTGAATCAATTTATCTGTATTAAAAAATATATTTTTAACTAATTCCATAACTTTCTCCTATGCTTAAACTAGACTAATTATATTATTATTTGACAAATTATTCAATAGATTTATAAATTTGTATTATAAATGTAAAAAAAGTGTAATATTTTTGAAAAATATTACACTCATAAGCTACTGTTAAGCAAAATAAAGAACTATAATTTTTTATTGCAAATTAAACATAGAACATTAAAAATTACTTTTCCATTTTTCCAAGAACTTTGCCAATTATATAAAAATTATCTTTAGAGGTAACAACAATGTCATCAATACCATCTTGTTCAGCTCTTAAAACCAAGTCATTTTTTCTAACAATAAATTTTCTAATAATATATTCGCCTTTATATTCAAAAAGACCAAAATCTTTATTATTTAAAGGAGTATTAAGTTCTACATAAACGTAGTCATCTTGATTAAACTTTGGAGCCATTGAATTATCTTGAACCTTCATACATACAGAGCTTGATGCATATTCGTGTGGAACTTTTGCAAAACCAGTAAGACTTTCAAACATTGGAACAGAGTCGTATTTTATATGATTTACCACTTCATAACCAATTTGCTCTTCTGTTAATTTTTTATCATAAGCATACATTATTGGCTGATAAGGAACATCTAAAGAATCACAAAGAGCCTTTAAAGCCTTGTGACTAGGATTTCTTTCACCTTTTTCAATATGTGTTAAATGGCCAACATTAATATTTGTTTCTTTTGCAATATTTGTCTTGGAAATGTTTTTGTCCTCACGAATTTTAGAAAGCAAATCTCCTATCATAAAATCAGTCCTTTCTCATATTTAAAGATTAAGAAAAGTAGTATGAATATTTATGCCAATCTTTTTAAATCATCTCATAAAATTCGACATAATTATACAAAATTCTA
>CALXWN010000093.1:0-4041 GCA_944392415.1 uncultured Clostridia bacterium
GAGTAACTTGATTTAGATTTTTTTCCTCTTCTTTTTTCAAATTTTCTATGGAAATTCTGTCATCATAAATTTGTTTCATTAAAGTTTCAACATCTGTATCAGGTTTTTCAATTAAATTATTTGCTCTATCTAAAATAGATTGTTTTAGTCCTAAACGTTTACTTATGGCAAAAGCATTGCTTTTGCCGGGAATACCTATAAGCAAGTGGTATGTAGGTTCTAATTTTTCTATATCAAATTCACAACTTGCATTTTCAAATCCATCATGTGTTATACAATAATTTTTTATTTCATGATAATGGGTTGTAGCAACAGTAATAGCCCCTTGGTTATGAAAATATTCAAGAAGTGCTAAAGCTAAATTTGCACCTTCTATTGGGTCAGTACCAGAACCTAATTCATCAACCAAAATTAAACTTTTATCATTTACTTGTTCTACAATTTTTACAATATTAGTCATATGGCTAGAAAATGTACTTAAAGACTGCTCAATACTTTGCTCATCACCGATATCTGCAAATATATTTTCAAATATTTTAACAGTAGAATTTTCTTCAGCAGGTATAAATAAGCCAGACTGAGCCATAAGGCAAAGTAAACCTACAGTTTTTAAGCTAACAGTTTTTCCACCAGTGTTTGGACCAGTAATAACTAATGTAGTAAAATCCTTGCCAACATAAATATCTATTGGAACAACTTTATCTTTTAGAATTAGAGGATGTCTTGCTTTAATCAAATTTATTTCATTTGAAATTATAGGTAAATTTGCTTCCATTTCGATAGCAAGTTTGGCTTTTGCGTTTATAAAATCAAGCTTAGAAATAACCTCTATATCTTTTTCCATTTGATAAACAATAGGGTAAAGTAAGCTAGAAAGCTTACTTAAAATTCTTTCAATTTCTTTGTTTTCTTCTAAACTTAAATTATTTATTTTATTATTAATCTCAAAAACAGCCATTGGCTCAATGTAAACGGTAGAACCACTACTTGATGTATCATGAATAAAGCCTTTTACAAAGCTCTTGTATTCATCTTTTACAGGTATAACATATCTGCCATCTCTAATAGTAATAACTTGATCCATTATATATTTGCTATTTTGATGCATAACTTGATTTAGTTTATTTTTAATGTCACTTTCTAAAGCTTTTTTACTATTTCTAATGCTATAAAGTTTTTGAGAAGCATTGTCAGCAATGGTATCTTCAGAAATAATGCATGAACTTATTTTATTTTCAATATCTTTATTTGAATAAAGCATAGAAAAATAATCTTGCAAAGTAGGTAATGGTGTTTCTAAATCTTTAATATATTCAGTAAGTTCTCTTGCAATTCTTAAAATATTGCTCATTTCAAGTAAACCTTTTGAGGATAATGAAAGAGAGCTCTTTAAGCTTTTTATAAGATAACTTACATCATCTATTTGTGAAATAGGTAATTCACCTTTAATATTTCTAATTTGCAAACATTCATTGGTTTCGTTAAGCCAAGACTTGACTTCCATAGTTTTTGAAGAAGGCTCTAAACTTAATGCTAAATTCTTTCCTTCATTAGTTTGAGTATAATTTGCTAAATTTTCACGTATATTATTAAATTCTAATTTGTCTAAATTAAACATTGTAATTATTCCTTTCGCTTGTATATTAGGTATTATACAATAAAAATGGCGAAAATACAATTTTTAATGAAAAATTAACATTAGGGATTGACAAAAACAAAAATTAAATGTATAAAAATAATAGAACAAAAATTGAAATAGAAAGGTAAAAACAAACATGAAAATCGCTGAAAGCCTTGAGGCTGTATATATATATATATATATATCGTAAGATTTAACCAAATAAAAATAAGAAAACATAGAGATAAAGCTATGCTTTTTAGACGTATTTAAAATGTCTAATTAGCGTAGTTTTTTTATTTATTAAATGCAATTAAAAACAATTGCAAAATAAAAATTTTTATGTATAGTATTTTAACATTTTAAAAAACAAATGAAGGGAGAATTTAAAAAAATGAACATTAAAGAAGAAAGTCAAAAGAACACAAATTTAAAAGAACACAAAATTACAATAAATAAGTTGAAAAGACAAGTAAAAGGTATAACACTTATAGCGCTCGTAGTCACTATAATTGTTTTGCTAATCCTTGCAGGAGTGGCAATAAACTTAACAGTAGGAGATAATGGATTATTTAGAAGAGCACAAAATGCAACAGACACATGGCAAGAGGCGAGTGAAAGAGAAGCAATAGAGTTAGCTGTAGCAGGAATGCAAATAGGTAGTATGCAGGAAACAGGCATGACAAAACAAGAATTAGAAAATTCATTAAAAGAGCAATTTGGAGATGAAGCAAGTGTAGAAGATAACGAAGATGGAAGCTTTTTAGTAACAATAGGCGAAAATAAGTATTATGTAGGAGAAGATGGAGAAATAATAGATAGCTCAAATATGGTAAAAATAAGTACAGCAGAAGAATTAAAAGCATTTAGAGATGACGTAAATAGTGGAAATACTTATGAAGGAAAATATGTATATTTAACAAATGATATATCATTAGATATAAATGAAGAATGGAAACCAATAGGATATTATCCAATGGAGAGTACTACACCAACAGACGAAGACAATAAACCATTTAAAGGAATATTTGATGGAGACAATCATACAATTGAAGGAATAAATATAAATACAACAGATAAAGTTCAAGGATTATTTGGAGTAGTAGTAAGTGGAACTATAAAAAATGTTACAATCGGTAGTGAAAATAGTTTTAATGTTGGTGGTGGAGCAGCTGGATTAGTAGGATATTTATATAATGGAAATATATATAATTCTGTAAATGAAAGTAATATTAATGCAACTGGTTCTTATGTAGGTGGTATAGCAGGATTTTCAATAGAAAATTCAAATATAGAGAATTGTTCAAATACTGGAAATATTACATCAGTTGGAGAATTTTTTTCAGTAGGTGGTATTGTAGGACAACAAGGGACAAATTCAACTATATTAAAAAGTAGTAATAGTGGAGTTATATCATCTTACAGAACTGCAGGTGGTATAGTAGGATTTTCGCATGACTCTTTAATAGAAGAATGTTTTAATACAAATAATATATCTGTAAATTACTATGGTGCTGCTGGAATTAGTGGAAACTCAGAAGATTCAGTAATAAATGATTGTTATAATGTAGGAGATATAAATACCGATAATAGGAATGCAGCTGGAATAATGGGAGATGTGCGTAACACTAATAAAATAAATAATTGCTATAATACAGGAAATATATCTGGTAATTCTAGAATTAGTTCAATTGCAAATCAAAATGGGCAAACAGTAATAGATAACTGTTATTACTTAGAAAACACAGTAAATGGAGCAAACGAAACAGATGTAATATCTAGTGTAACTGTTAAAACTAGTGAAGAATTAAAAGCATTAGCACCAACATTAGGTGCAGCATTTGAAGAAGCTCCAGAAGGTACAAACGATGGCTATCCAATACTTCAATGGCAATAATTTTATATTTAAGGCAGGAACATTTCCAATGTCATTAACTTAAGAAAAAGTAAAAGAGAAAAATTGCAATAATTTGTGATTTTTCTCTTTTCTTTGAATATAGCTCTTGATAGGGAAACATTAACTATACACAGAGATAGGAGAGATAAGACAAAAAAATGAAACAGCAAAATATAATGAAAACAAAACTAGCAAGAATATGTATTCAAAAGATATGGTATTGAGCGTTAGAGAAAAGGCAACAAAAGTTGTCAGGTGTGTATTATGGAGATGAAAGACCAAATGAACCACTTATGAAAGTATCGAAAAGTGCAAAATTCCATCAAAATCAAAGTATGGCAGTTTGCTTTGAGACAGAGTCTAGTGGAAACCTGGTTACTGGCTAGATGATGGACGGTACAAAGGTGGCATGAACATAATATGGGCGTTTATACGGAACGTGAGAACCTACGGGCTAATGTTAAGGGAGTATATCAAGTAGCAGAAACTACAAGATAAGAGTACCAATGTAGTCATAGGGGCAGAC
>CALXWN010000094.1:0-3962 GCA_944392415.1 uncultured Clostridia bacterium
TGGTGACCATAAAGAACTTATGGCTAAAAAGGGTATGTACTATGCATTATATACTGGTGCTATTGAAATTGATTAATATTAAAAAAATATTGCAAACTATGGTTTAGGTAAAGAATTTTTGTAAATGAAAAGAAATTTTACAGCTTTACATAAATTTAAAAAAGTGATATAATTTATATGTAAAACTGTAAAAGGAGTGAATATCACATGATATTTAAAAAACTAAAAAACTTTTGGGATAAACAGAAGGAAGATCGGAGACTAGATAAAATCTTAAAAGAAGGACAATCTCCGTTTTTCTCGGACAACGAAAGTGACCATGAGGGAGAACTCAGTATTACAGAACTAAAGTTTATGGGCTGGGGAGTACATTTTCCAAAGAAAACTTCTAGGCAGATTTTGTATGATACACTTGCCGAAGAGTATAGCTTTCTGAAGAGAGCAAAAGGGAGTGATGATGCAAATATGGCTATAAGTGTTGAGTACATTGCCTCAAAGAGATGTAGTCGGTACAAAAAGTATATAAAGCATAGAGATGGCAATTGGTATACACTTAATGGTTTCGTAAGAGTTGTTAAGGTTAATGTAGATCCCACACCATCAAAAAACTGGATTCTTTTCGTCGTCTAATAGTTTTACTTCCCCTCTGGCGGATTTCCGCACAGAGGGAACTTTTTTTGAAGATGGAAAAACTATATTTCAAGGCTAGTCTACCACTAATATGGGAGAACATAAGGCATAAAACTATAGTTAGAAATCTTACAAAAATGTCACTTTAAATTAATATAAATCGATGGCAAGTAATATAAAAAGAGTTTAAAATATAATCGAAAGGAGAAAATTTTATGAAAGATGTTTTAGAAGTTAGAAACGTAGAAAAATACTATGGTAATAAATCAAACTTAACAAAGGCCATAGATAATATTAGTTTTAAAGTACAAGAGGGAGAATTTGTAGGAATAATGGGTGCATCTGGCTCTGGAAAAACAACATTGTTAAATTGTATTTCTACAATTGATAGAGTTACATCAGGAAATATTATAATCAATGGCACTGATATAACTAAGCTAAAAGGAAATAAACTTAATAAATTTAGAAGAGAAGAGCTTGGATTTATATTTCAAGATTTTAATTTGTTAGATACATTAACAGCATTTGAAAATATTGCACTAGCATTAACAATACAAAGAGTTAACCCTAAAGAAATAAAAGAAAGAGTAGAAAATGTTGCAGAAAAACTTGGAATAAAAGAAATTTTAAGGAAATATCCTTACCAAGTATCAGGAGGACAAAAGCAAAGAATTGCATCTGCTAGAGCAATTATTACTAATCCTAAATTAGTTTTAGCAGATGAGCCAACAGGAGCATTGGATTCAAAATCTGCCAGACAATTGCTTGATAGTTTTGAAAATTTAAATAAAAATCTAAATGCAACAATTTTACTTGTTACACACGATGCTTATACAGCCAGTTATGCAGACAGAATTTTATTCATAAAAGATGGAAAAATTTTTAATGAATTAATAAAAGGCTCACAAAATCGTAAAGAGTTCTTTGAAAGAATAATAGAAGTTGTTACACTTCTTGGAGGTGAGCTAAATGATGTCATTTAAGTTGGCCTTCAAGAATATGAAGAAAAACATGAAGGACTATGTAATTTATTTTATTACACTAGTTCTTGGTGTAGCAATTTTCTACATTTTCAATAGTATGGATGAGCAACAAGCAGCACTAGATTTAAGTACATCTAAACAGCAAATAATAGAGTTAATGATACAAGTTTTAGGCATGGTTTCAGTATTTGTTACACTTGTATTAGGATTTTTAATAGTATATGCAAATAACTTCTTGATTAAGAGAAGGAAAAAAGAATTTGGACTATATATGTTACTGGGAATGGGTAGAAGAAATATATCAGTAATTCTTTTGTTAGAAACATTATTAATTGGTATTTTTTCATTAGCAGTAGGCTTAATTCTAGGAATATTTGGCTCACAACTAATGTCCATACTTGTTGCAAAACTGTTTGAAGCTAATATGGAAGAATACAGATTCATTTTTTCACAATCAGCGATGATAAAAACAATCATATATTTTGCCGGAATATATTTAATTGTAATGATTTTAAATTTATTCACAGTTGCAAAATATAAATTAATAGATTTATTAAATGCCGGAAAAAAGAATGAAAAAGTTATTTTAAGAAATCCAGTAATTTCTGTAATAATATTTATAATTTCAATAGCGGTTTTAGGATATGCATATTATTTAGCAATAACAGGAGTTACATCACCTGTACCAGATAAATTTATGACATCTATAGGACTTGGAGTTGTAGGAACATTTATGTTTTTCTATTCACTTTCAGGATTTGCACTAAAGCTTGTTCAAGCAAGCAAAAAGATATATTTAAAAGATTTGAATATGTTTGTATTAAGACAAACAAATAGCAAGATAAATACAACAGTATTTTCAATGAGCATTATATGTTTATTATTGTTCTTTACAATATGCATATTTTCATCAGCAATAAGCTTAAATAATTCATTAAATGCTCAACTTAAAGAAATGAATCCAGCAGATATTACAATAACTAAACCATATAACTTACCAGAAACTTATACAAGTTCAAATGGAAGAGATACATTTAACTATACTGATGAGCAAAGAGCAGATTCGTTAGTTCCAATAATGGAGTCTTTAGAGAAAGTAGGATTTGATAAATCAAACTTTTCAGATTATGTAGAAATATCTGAATATCAAATAGATGAGATTACTGTAAAAGATACTTTGGGACCAGTACTTGAAGGAATATCAAGAGATTTTCCAGCTTTAGAATTGGACTATCCAGAGACTGTAATAAAACTTTCAGATTATAATAAATTACAAAAATTATATGGAAGAAGCGAAATAAGTTTAAATGATAATGAATACGCAGTAGTATGTAACTATGATGCAATGAAAAGCTACAGAGATACATCTTTAAGTATGGGAACAAAACTAACAGTTGAAGGAAAAGAATACAAACCAGCATTTAGTGAATGTATAAATACAGTAATTACTATTTCTACACAGGCAATGGAAACTGGAACAATAATTCTTCCAGATGAAGCAGTTAAAGAAGAATGGAAATACAGTATGCTTTTATCAGGAATATATAATGGTCAAACTGATGAAGAGAAACAAGCAATTGAAAATAAAATTGTAGACATTTCAAGTAATGGAGAAGCGGTAAATAATGTGATATTTGAAAATATGTCAGCATTTACTAAAATAACTAATTATGAATCAAGTGTAGGAATTTCAGCAACAGTTACATTTATTGGACTATATTTAGGAATAACATTCTTAATATCAAGTGCTGCAATATTAGCACTTAAAGAATTATCAGATAGTTCTGACAATAAAGAACGTTATAGAGTATTAAGAAGAATAGGCGCAGATGAAAAAATGATTAATAAAGCACTATTTAAGCAAATTGCAATATTCTTCATGATACCTCTATTCTTAGCAATAATACATTCAATATTTGGGATGAAAGTTGCTAGCATAATATTATCTGTATTCGGAAAACAAGACATATTTAGCTCAATTATTATGACTGCAGTGCTAATGGTTGCAATATATGGCGGTTACTTCCTTGCAACATATTATGGTAGTAAGAACATTATAAAAGAAGATAATTAAAATTAAGATTAAATTAAGAAAAAAGTCACTTTAATGTCATTTTTATTTGTTATTATATAAATAGAAATGAGTTAGTTGGAAATAAGATTTGGAGTAAAATTAAGAAACTTTTTTATTAAAGTTTTAGGAAGGTAGTAATGAAAAAAGTAATAGGTAAAATATTAATTGTTATATTTGTAGTATTGCTAAGCTTTGGTTTGATAATAGCGGGTACTGGATATAATATGTACAGCGAAGCAATAAATGAAGTACCGTTGGAACAAAAAGTAGCACAA
>CALXWN010000095.1:0-3913 GCA_944392415.1 uncultured Clostridia bacterium
AATTTTTTCTGACCTTTTAAAGGGCAAAATAAAAAACTAGTTAGTGCTGTTTTTTGTCTTTAAGTTGTGTATCTTAACTAATTTCCTTCGTACAAATATATAATAACATGGATTTGTTTTTAAGTCAACACTTTTTTCAAAAAAAGTTTAAAAATTTTTGTAAATTTTTTATCGTATTTTTGATAAGGCTTTGAAATATTTTTTAAATATTTAAATTTTATATACTTTGCTCACTATAATTTCCATATTTGAATTTAATATTCCTTGAAATAAATATAATTCATTTATCTCCAACTTTCTTAATAACCTATCTGCTAAATTATCGTAAGCTATTAATTTTATAATCGATTCATTTTCCAATATTGCATCTATTTTACAAATTGCATTATTTTTATTATTTAATAAAAATCTATATTCAAAATTTATTATCTTAACTATTGTAAAAACTTCATTCATAATCTATCTTTCTTTACTTAAACTTTCTGTTTTATTTAATTTTTTATTTAATAGTAATTTTACTAAAAATATTATACTTTAATAATAAATAGCATAAGATTTATATATTCACTATTTTAGCTACTAATATAAATCTTATTGATTCATGTTTACCTATATTAGGAAGGGATAAACTTCTTTAATATCTAATACTTTGCTGTATATATTCCGTAAAATATATAATCTGAAATAATATTAGAGTGTGGCTCGAGAAGAATTGTTGCTGTTCGAATTGTTCGGATTGTTGTTGTTACGGTCTGAAGCTGGATTGTTCGAACCGGAATTGTTGTAGTTGCCTCCGCGTTTAATACGGTTGTTAGTAGAGTTCGCCTTATAGTTTATCCCTATACGTATTTCAAATTTAATAAATATACTTTTTAATTCTTAATATATTTTATATTTCAAATAATTTTAATTCTAAATTCTTTGTATTTGCTATTTTTAAGTAACCTAAATGTCCTGCTAAATATCTTTTGGCATCTTTGCTAGTCATTCTTTCATTTTTTATTTCGTATCTTAAGTATTTTATTTTCTTTTTTAATTTTTTCTTGCCTTTATCTCTTATTTTTAACCTATACTCATTTATTTTATATCCACAGTAATTTACTCCTTGTGAGCATTTAAATATTTGTGTTTTGTTATTGAGTTCTAAGTGTAAATTTTTCTTTAAAAACTCTTGTATTTTTTCTAATGCCTGTATAGCTTCTGGCTTTGTTTTTACTAATATAATACTATCATCCATGAAACGACTATAGTATTTAATATGTAGCTCTTTTTTTATATACCAATCCATCTCATTCAGATATATGTTTCCAAACATCTGTGAACTGTAATTACCGTATTTCTATGCCAACTTTACGTTCTTGTATATATAAAATTTGTGTAATTAAACTCATAACATCTTTATCTAATATATTTCTTTTAAGAATGTTTAGTAAAATTTCTTTATCTATGCTATTAAAGAATTTTTTAACATCCATTTTTAGTATATAATAATTATTCCATATTCTTTTACAATGTTTCATCATATTTTGTAAGTCTAAGCAAGCTTGGTGCATACCTCTTCCTTCTATGCAAGCATATGATGTATTTATAAATTTTGGTATATATAATGGTTTTATAAAATTATCTACTAGCCACCTATTAACTATTCTGTCAATATATTTTGCTTTTTCAATTTTTCGAAGTTTTGGCTCATAAACATAAAAAGATGTATACATACTTGGTTTATATGTTTTATTCTTTAGCTCATCTAGCAAGTTAAGTATATATTCTTCTGCTTTTAAATTAAATAATATTATTTCTTTTCTATGTCCCTTAGATTTTTTACTAAATTTATGTGCTTCCTTTAACTTGTCATATGTAAGACATGAATTCCATTTATTTCTTAGTGTCTTTGGCATAATATTTTATTAATCCTCCGAGTATTCTTCCTATTTCTAGTAATAATTCAAATGCTATTTTATACTTTTTCTCATCAATCCATCTATTGTTTTTCATTATCCTTAAATAAATTCTTTGACAATTTATTTTTGCATCAATACTGTTTAAATAATATAATTTTCTGCTTTTTTCTAATTTTTGTATATATAAAATATTTTCTAAAGTTTGATACATTGATGATTTATATTCATTTCCAATGCTAAATTTTTCTGTATTATCTTTACCTACAAAATTATATACTTTCGCTATTTGTGAGTTATTTTTTGTGTAATCATATATTGAAAAACTATAACCTTCCTTTTCCATTAAATCAACATATTTCATTATTGCTGTTACTGGTATTCCTACCTTACACAAATTATTTTTTTGACATGTTATTTTTAGTTTTAATAATTTATTTAACATTATAGCATCTTTTCCAAGTGCCACAAAAAATGCTCCACATTTTACCAATATTATTTTGTTTGGTTCTTTTTGTTGTAATTCTTGTATTATTTCTATATATTTCATATTTCTTTCCTGCCTTTCTTTTTTAGACTAGCCTTTTTTTTGAAAAAAAATAAGGACTAGTCCGGTAGGACTAGTCCGGTAGGACTAGTCCGGTAGGAACGACCTTTAGCTTACGCTATAAGACCGTTTCCTACCTAGTTTATTTATTTATTTTTAATTTTGCACTATTTTGAGTATTCTATTTGTATTGTCACTTTAAGTGACAATACAGCTTACAGTGCTACGGCATGTAAAGTGTGGCTCGAGAAGAAACGCCGCTGTGCGAATAGGACGGAGAGGTGCTGTCACGGTCTGAAGCTGGAGGGGGCGAACCGGGATAGCTGTAGCCGCCTCCGCGCCAAATACGGCTGCTAGTAAAGCGCGCCTCTTGTGTCCATTCGTAGCAATTTCCTGCTAGGTCAAATATTCCATTTGCTTCATATGTTGTGTTTGAACCTGTATCTATTTTAGAACTGCTGCTATAGTTTCCCCAACTACTTGAATCTGTGTCTACTTTTGATGGTTCTGTTTGAAATTTTGTTGCTTTTAGCCAGTCCATTGTTGCATCCCATTGTACTCCATATATCATTGTACTTTTTACATTTTCTTTTCCTGTTACTACATTTTGACATGCTTTATATAAATTATACCAGTTTTGATCTGTTAAAGATGCCCCTGTTTTTTCTCCATTAGCTGTTAATTCATATCTTCCTATATAAAATCCTTTATATTTTTTTATGCTATCACTCATTGCTTTATATTCTGATACAAAACTTTCTGCCATTGCTGTTGTACTATCAAATCCTAATATATCATCATAGTATCGTGCTTCTGTATCATAATCACTCAATACATCTGGCTCTCGTATGACATAGTCTCCATCTTCTGTTTTTTCAGTTCCTGGTGCTCCTGCTGTATATGAATCTCCACTTCTTATCGTTAAATTGCTATATACATTTGTTGCCACTTCGTTTTCTGCTCCTGTACCTGTTGCATTGGTATTTAATGTCGCTCTTTCATCTATAAAATAATTTCCTGGATTTGCTACTGGCACCCATACGAATTGGTTCCCTTTAAATGAAATTGTAGGATAGTCTACTCCTTTATTTGCATCGTCTAGACTATCTGATATAATTAATCCTGTATCTTTTTCTCCTCCAACATAATAGAATCCATCTGGAATTGGTACATCTCCATGCCATGTAATTTCGCTTTCATCTCCACTTCCTCCGCCTTGAGTATTGTTTCCACTTTCTCCATTTCCATTCATATAATCTTCTATGAAGTTTGATGCTTTATCCATTTCTATTTGTTCATTTATCTCTGCCATTTGCCATGTGTTTGCTGCATTTTCAGCTCTTCTAAATAATCCATTATCTCCTACTGTTAGGCTTAATGCTACTCCTGCAAGGATTAAAAGGACTATGATGTTTAGTATGTTATCGATGGTTAGGCTGTAGAAAAATAGACTGGAATAGTTTTCTAG
>CALXWN010000096.1:0-3909 GCA_944392415.1 uncultured Clostridia bacterium
TAATCTATAAACTCTCCAACATGTTGCTATTCAACGTGTTGGAGAGTTTTACTCTTAAAAAAGTGTTTAAGTTGAGAGTGCAAATATAAATTACAATAATATTAAGTTAATGTTACATTTTTGTAATATTTAACTTTGGGGACGGAGCAAAACGTAAAATATTTTACAAAAAGGACCGTCCCAAAAGTAAAAAAATTCACAAAAAGCCTTGTCAAAAGGTTTTTTCTTTGATATAATAATATACGTTGAAAAATACACACACAAATGGAGTTTAAAATAGTGCCAAAAGGTAATTTTAAATGTTGAAGTTTGTGGAGGAACAAAACTAAAAGGAGGAATTTAAAATGGCAGTAGTTGCAATGAAACAATTACTAGAAGCAGGTGTACATTTTGGACACCAAACAAGAAGATGGGACCCAAGAATGGCTGAATATATATTCCAAGCTAGAAATGGTATCCATATCATCGATTTACAAAAAACATCAAAAAAATTAGATGAGGCATATGCATTCATCAAAGAACAAGCAGAAGAAGGAAAAACAATTTTATTCGTAGGAACAAAAAAACAAGCACAAGAATGTGTTAAAGAAGCAGCTGAAAAAAGCGGAATGTTCTACGTAAATGAAAGATGGTTAGGAGGAACATTAACAAACTTCAAAACTATCAGAAAAAGAATTGAAAGATTAGCAGAATTAGAAAAAATGCAAGAAGATGGAACTTTCGAAGTTCTACCTAAAAAAGAAGTTATCCTATTAAAGAAAGAAATGGATAAACTAGAAAAGAACTTAGGCGGAATTAAAGAAATGACACAAATTCCAGACGTTATATTCGTAGTAGACCCTAAAAAGGAACATATAGCTGTTCAAGAAGCTAGAAAATTAAATATTCCTTTAGTTGGATTAGTAGATACAAACTGTGACCCAAATGATGTTGACTACGTTATTCCAGGTAATGATGATGCAATCCGTGCTGTAAAATTAGTTACAGACGTATTAGCAAATGCAGTTATTGAAGGAAAACAAGGCGAAAGCTTAGAATCTGAAGAAGAGCAACCAGTAGAAGAAAGCGAAGAAATGAGTATGGAAGAAGTTGCTCAAAATGAAGAAACTTCAGAAGAATAAAAATGTTAAATAGGGAAATTATTTTCCCTATTTAGTGTATAAAAATAGGCTTTAATATAAAAGCTGATAAAATAGTTTTATGAGCAGTTTATGAATATTTTGAAATAAAATAATATTAAATTGCAATAATAAAACTTAAGAAAGGGAGGAATTAATTATGATTACTGCAGCTCAAGTAAAAGAGTTAAGAGAAAAAACAGGTGCAGGCATGATGGACTGCAAAAAAGTTTTAACAGAGACAAATGGAGACGAAGAAAAAGCAATTGAATTACTACGTGAAAGAGGAATTATGAAGGCAGCTAAAAAATCTGACAGAATAGCAGCGGAAGGTTTAGTTGAAACATATATTTCAGAAGACGCAAAATTAGGAGCAATTGTTGAAGTTAACGCAGAAACAGACTTCGTTGCCAAAAATGCAGACTTCCAAGCTTTTGTAAAAGATGTAGTAAAACAAGTAGCACTTAACAATCCAGCAAGTGTTGAAGAATTATTAGCACAAAAATTCATCAATGATGAATCACTTACAGTTCAAGAAGAATTAACAAACAAAATAGCAACAATTGGTGAAAACATGTCAATAAGAAGATTAGAAAGATTCGAAACAGAAGGAACTGTTGCAAGCTACATTCACGGAGATGGAAAAATTGGTGTTCTATTAGATATAGAAAATGCTGATGAACAATTAGCAAAAGACATTTGTATGCATATAGCAGCAGCAAAACCTGAATTCTTATCAGAAGCAGATGTACCAGAAGAAAGAGTTAATAAAGAAAAAGAAATCTTAAAAGCTCAAGTTATAAATGAAGGTAGACCAGAAGCAGTTGCTGAGAAAATAGTAGCTGGAAGACTTGGAAAATTCTACGGAGAAATTTGTTTACTTGACCAAGAATTCGTAAAAGACCCAAGCCAAAAAGTTAAAGATTTAGTAGCTTCTAAAAAAGCAAAAATCAATAAATTTGTTAGATTTGAAAAAGGCGAAGGAATCGAAAAGAAAGAAGAAAACTTTGCAGAAGAAGTTGCGAAACAATTAAAATAGACTAGGTCAAACGCAGAATAAACAAATAAATTTATTTTTAGAAATAAAAATAATCAATTGAATAGGGGGCACTTCCAATAAGAGATTATTGGTAAGTAGCCTCTTTTTGTGTTTAGAAAGGAATTTAAATAAAAGTATAGATAAAAATAAAATTTTATTATATAATAAGAAAGAGAGAAAAAATGATAAAGTTGTATTTGGATAATTGTTGTTATAATAGACCATTTGATGATTTAAGTCAAGAAAAGAATAAAATAGAAGCTCAAGCTATAGAAACTATAATAAAAATGTATGCTAATGGAAATATTATCATATATAAAAGCAGAGCTTTAGAGTTCGAAATTAATAAAATTACAAATATAAATAAAAGAAAACAAGTGGAAGAATTAATTAGGTTACTTAAACTAGAGAGTATTCCTTATAGCTATGAGTTAGATAATAGAGTAGAAGAGTTGGAAAAAAGCAATATACATTTTATGGATGCATATCATCTTGCCTATGCAGAAAGTGCATTTGTAAATTATTTCATAACTGTAGATAAACAATTAATTAATGCATCAAAAAGGTCAAATATAAAACTAAAAGTAATGAACCCAATAGAATTTTTAATGGAGGTGGTAAAATGGAAACTACAACAAAAGAACTAGAAAGAATTAGAAAAGAAGGGCTTGAGGCACTTAAAGATAAATTAGGCGTTGATGGTATGATAAAGTTTCTACAGCTGTATAGTAATGGAGAAGGTGATTATACAAAAGAAAGAAGAAAAAACATAGACAAGTTAAGAAAAGAAGAATTGCAAAATTATTTAAGAAAAGAGTTAAAAAACTAAACAGCAGGGCATTTTAGCTACAGTTCAGTAAGTAGTTAAAAATTAGCATAGTAAAAATTGATGCTTTTACTATGCTTTTTTTCTTGCCACTATAAATTTTATAAAAAATATCTTGACAAAATAAAAAAATAGGTATAACATATGAATAAATGTGCATATGATAATATGAATGATTTTGAAAAGCAAATTAACTATGTTATTAAATTAAGGTAAGGTTAAAATAATTAAGTTTTTATAACCAAATTTATGCCTTGAGGAAGGAATGAAATTAAAAATGGAAGAAGATTTAGTTTGTGAAAATAAAGAGTTGCACCAAAATGAATTATATGAAGCAAAGAAAAAAGAAATCACACCGGAGATGAATAGAAGTTTAGCAGAAATGTTTAAGGTATTTGCAGATGAAACAAGATTAAGGATAATTTGTAGTCTATTAAATGAAGAGTTATGCGTATGTGATTTATGCGAATTATTAAACTTAAACCAATCAACAGTATCTCATCAGTTACAAACTCTAAGAACATCTAAACTTGTAAAATACAGAAAAGAAGGAAAACAAGTTTATTATACACTTGAAGATGAGCATATTGATGCAATACTTAGAATGGCAATTGCTCACATAAAAGAAAAAGAAAATGTAAGTAGATAAAAAGTATTAATTATAAAAATGAAAGTGCACGACTGACTTTTTGAGCAAGTTACAAAATTCAAAAATAGAGGAGATTTACTTTGAAAGAAATTACATTCGTAACTATGTGTGCCATGGAAAGGAATGAGATTTTTTATGAAAAAAGAAGAAAATAGCAAGTTTAAAATACTTATGTATGTCATAAGTTTAATATTATTTGGAGTAGGTTTCATACCTGCTTTAGCGAGCTATAGATTGGTAATCTATTTATTGGCAGTAATTTTGTCAGGATACGATT
>CALXWN010000097.1:0-3850 GCA_944392415.1 uncultured Clostridia bacterium
ACTGCAGTTGCTGGACTATCTGGTCCTTCTGCATTTTTAACTGGTGCAAAATCTTCATTTCTTCTACCTCTTAGAATTGAAATATTGTCGAAATACGTAAATCCGTCAAATATAAAGGCTTCATACTTATATGCATTTGGCTTTGTGACCTTAACAAATTCGCCTTTTTCATTCATGTAAGGTGCTTTTTTATGAGCACTATGATAAGGTAATTTTTCTTTGCTTATTTTATCTAAAGCGTCAATACTGTATAAATTACACATAATATGTGACTCACCAAAAAGTAGCTCACCTTCTTCATCTACTTCATGAGCCATTTCTGTTGGAAGTTCAGTATATTCAATCACACCAGGTTTACCATTTCTTTTGCAAAATACGCCAACAGGTTCTTCTGGGCTTCTTTTTACAACTGATTTTGAGCCAATTTGATTTCCATCGCATGAAGTTAAACCAAGTAATATTGGATCAACCATATTAAGTAAAGCATTATCTACTGCTCCAATAAATACCCACTTAATGCCTTTTTGCTTCATATCATCAAGTACACCGTCTAGTCTCATAGATTTATAAATGCAACCATTTCCATCTGCCGCATATTTAATATGTAAGTTTTCATCAACCAAAAGCTTGCCATCTTCACTAATTAAAGGCAAATTGCCTTGTTTAAAGAATTTAATTTTATCTTTTGGATAAGCAAAATAATTATGCTCTTCGAAAAATTCTTCTGTTTTTTTATTATTCTCTGTACTTGTCATTATGTACCAATTTAAAGTAACTTCATACTTTTCATTTGCTCTTTTTATTCCATCTGCTAATATTTCAAACAAATACTTTGGCTTAGGCTTAACATCAAGCAAAAAAGTGCCTTTAGGTCCATTGTGTCCAAGCCTTGTTCCTTGACCTCCTGCCATTGTAACTACTGCATATTCTCCATTTTTAATAATCTTCTCTCCTGCCTCTTTGTATTTATTAAAATCATCTTCATTCATTTTATATTTATCTACAAATTTAATATGTTCAATTAATTGACTTTCTAATGCCTTTTCTTTATCTTTTTTACTTATCTTATATAATTCTTTTAATTCATCGAAATTAACATTTTCAATTTCTTTAATTAATTCTTTTTTCCCGTTTTCATTTGCCATTTTTAAATAGTTTAATAAGTGTTCTTGATTATTAGCTTTTAAAATTTCAATGTAATTAGCCATATTTCTCAATTCCTTTCAAATGTAATATTCTTAATTCAAATTATTTTCCTTAGTCAATATGCTTAATGTGAGTAAATATCTTTGCTCACCACGCACATTTTATCACATTTGTATATAATATGCAAATTAAAATTTTTTGTTTTGTCATAAGTTTTAGTTTTGTCTAATATACTTTAATAAAGTTTTGTACAAATCTTCTTTAGGAGGTAAAAATGGAGGACAATTTAAAATTATATCAGGATATAGCAAATCGTACTGATGGAGATATTTATATAGGTGTAGTAGGTCCTGTAAGAACTGGAAAATCAACATTTATAAAGAATTTTATGGATTTATTAGTTATACCTAATATAGATAACTCTTACAAAAGAGAAAGAGCTTTGGATGAATTGCCACAAAGTGCTTCAGGCAGAACAATAATGACAACTGAGCCTAAATTTGTTCCAAATGAAGCTGTAGAAATTACGCTTGATGGAAATGTTAAATTTAAAGCAAGATTAGTTGATTGTGTGGGCTATTTAGTAAATAATGCAATTGGATATTTAGAAGATGACATTCCTCGAATGGTTAAAACACCTTGGTCTGATGAAGAAATGCCATTTGGCGAAGCTGCTGAAATAGGTACTAAAAAAGTTATTCAAGACCATTCAACAATTGGTATTTTAGTTACAACAGATGGAAGTTTTTCAGGCATTTCTAGAGATGATTACATTTTAGCAGAAGAAAGAGTTGTTAAAGAATTAAAAGAAATAAATAAGCCTTTTGTAATTGTGCTTAATACAGTTGCGCCATACTCAGATTACTCAAGAGATTTAGCAAATTCTTTGGAAGAAAAATATAACTGCCCTGTTATTCCAACTGATTGCTCTAACCTTTCTTTATATGATATTAATGAAATTTTTAGCAAAGTATTGTATGAATTTCCAATTGAAAGAATAAACATTTCATATCCAAAATGGGTGGACGGCTTAGAGAATACTCACTGGTTAAAGCAGGAATTAAATAAAGAAATTAAAGATACTTTTGGTGGTGTTAGTATAATTAAGCAAGCAAATTTTGCAGTTGGTAACTTGCAAAATACAGATATAATTAACTCAACAACCATTGATGAAATAAATCTTGGAACTGGCGCTATATCTATAACAATTTCACTAAAAGACGACTTATTTTATAAAGTACTTACTGAAATTTCTGGAGAAACTATCAATAATGAATTTGATTTATTCTCTGCATTTTACAGTTTTGCTAAAATCAAAGGTGAATATGACAGAATAGCACCTGCTATGGAAGAAGTTAAGTCTAAAGGTTATGGCATAATTACTCCTTCAATGGATGAACTTATTTTAGATGAACCCGAAATAGTAAAACAAGGCTCTAAGTTTGGAATTAAATTACGTGCAAAAGCTCCAAGCATACATATGATAATGACAAATGTTGAAACTGAGGTATCTCCTCTTGTTGGAAGTGAAAAGCAATCAGAAGAATTAGTAAAATATTTGTTAGAAGAGTTTGAAAATGACCCTAAGAAAATTTGGGAATCTAATATTTTTGGAAAGAATCTACATGAACTCGTTAATGAAGGTTTGCAAAACAAACTCGAAAGAATGCCTGAGGATGCACAAATGAAACTTCAAGAGACCCTTGAAAGGATTGTAAATGAAGGCGGTGGCGGATTGATTTGTATTATACTATAGAGCACTATAAAAAGAAGGAGACAACACTCCTTCTTTCTTTATAAATCATCTTCACCCAATATAAATTTTGCATGGTCTTTGTATGCTTCTAATTCCCTATTTATTCTATTTAAATCTACGTATGTCCTATCATCATACCACACACTATATCCTTGTTCTAGCCAATCTTTCATATCTTGATATCTTTCATCTTTTGGATTATTTATTACATCTAATAAGTCTTCATATCCCCACGGACCACCACAATCTTCTGGCAAACTAGCCATCTTTGCTTTTAAGCAAACAGGATTTTTAAGTTTTTCTTCGCTCTCTGCTACATTTTCTATTTGTATATTATGTATCCAATTGTCACCAAAGTCGTAAGTATATTCTAACTTTTCTATTTCATCAAAATACTTATCCACTTTTGTTCTCTTAGAATTTATTACTTTGTAATCGAAATCATCAAATATATCATCTGGTATTTCTATTAGTAAATTTCCAATTTCAAAAGAATATAAATGATAACCTGACCAATTAAAAGCAAGTTGAATAATAGCATTTAATTCATGAAAAGTTATTCCTGCTGGTATCTGCAATCTTCTCCAAACAGGTGGATGAGTATTTTTAATTGTAACTTTTATTATATAAGATTTGTACTTTTTATCTTTTGTATTGCTTTTTGATACTTTTTTTACATTTTCCATAACATTTTCTCAACTTTCTTATTATATTAAATACAATCTTACTATAACATGAATTACCATATTTTACAATAGTTTTAGCGTATCTTGCATTTACTTTTACAAAAGTGTAAGAGTAAAAACAATTATTTGACAAATTGGCATAATTTTTATATAATACTAGCAATTGATAGTTTTTGCTATCTACCGTAGAAACGCGATGACAACTAGGAGGTAATTGACAATGAGTAAAAGCATCGCAAGTCAGGTTCGGTCAATGGCTAAG
>CALXWN010000098.1:0-3800 GCA_944392415.1 uncultured Clostridia bacterium
TTGCAGGTATAATTTAGTGGTAGAATGCCATGCTTCCGACCTGGTCGCGCGAGTTCGATTCTCGCTACCTGCTCCAAAAAACTCCCACAAAATTCTAAAAAACTTTAAATAAGTAATTGTAGAATTTCGTAGGAGTATAAAATTTTTTAATTAGTAGCACTAATTGCATCTATAAAACTATTATCTATGCTATCTGCCTCTTCCTGACTTATGTAACCATACTCAACCATTGAGGAAATTACTTTATTTTGCCTTTGTTTGCATAATTCTTTATTAACTGTTGGTGCATATACAGATGGTGCATTGGGTACGCCTGCCATCATTGTTGATTCCGCTAAAGTCATGTCTTTAGGTTCTTTATTTAGGTATCCGGCACAAGCCTCTTTAATGCCATAATATCCATCTCCGAAGTAAATTGTATTAATATACAATTCTAATATATCTTCTTTATCATAATTATTTTCTATATCAATTGCCATAAACATTTCAGCAATTTTTCTTCTAAATACATTATCCTCTTCGATAAAATATAAATTTTTAGCAACCTGCTGAGTAATTGTACTTCCACCTTCTTGCATTTCACCATTTTTAATATTTGTAAAGAGTGCTCTTCCTAATCCTATAATATCTATAGCCCCATGGTCATAGTATCTATGGTCTTCTACTGCAATTATTGCATTAATATAATCATCTGGAACTTCATTTATACTTACAAAATTAACATCGATTTTTACATCATTAACTTTATCTGCCAAAGGTTGTTCATCTAATTTATCTTCATATAATGTATAGCCATACATGCCTACGCCTAAGCCTGCTACTACTATTAGAACAAATAAAGTAATTATAATTCTTTTAAAAATTTTCATATTTTCTCCATCTTTATTCTATATTAAATTTATTATATACTAAAAAGCAAAAAGAAGGAAGACAGAAAATAAATAAAATTTATATTTTCTAAAACAATCTTCCTTTTTTTATTTTTCTTGGCATATCTACATCAATTTCTTCGTCATTTATAATACTTCTAGGATTGATTTCGCTCAATTCATATAATTTTTCTTTTCCGATTTTTCTCTTATATTCACTCAATATATCATCCATCCTAGTATATATGCTTCCTGCTCTATGATTATCTGTTCCTAAAAAATGAACTGCATTTGCATCTAGTAACTTATATAAGGTTTCCTTTGCCTTCATTCCATATCTTCCAATAATGCTTGCATAATTGCATTGAAGAAGTGCACCTTGCTCAATCCAGTCTATAGCAATATTGGGTTCATCTTGAATAAGTTCGTATCTTTCAGGATGTGCTATAACCGGTACAAGTTTCATTTGAATAAGTTTATTTATAACCTCTTCCGTATACATAACTTTAGCTCTTAATGGTAATTCAAAAAGTACATATCTACTATCCCCTAAAGTGGGTACAACACCCTCTTTAATTAAGTTTGGCAATTCATTAGATATATACCCTTCTGCTCCTACATGTATTTTGATATCAATGTTCTCTTCCTCAACTTTTTGCATTATCGCTTCTATTATAAATTCTCTATCTGTCTTATTAAACTCATATTCACCTTCAATATAATGTGATGTAGCAAAAACATCAGTGAAACCTGCTGAGCAAGCTTCACTAATAATTTTAAATGTTTCTTCTATATCTTTTGAACCATCATCAATGCTAGGTAATATATGTGTATGAACATCTATCATTTATTTATAATCCTTTCAACTAACATTCTTCTATAAAATGATTTTAGCATAAACAAATTTATTTATATTTTTTTATACTATCTAATATTTCTTTTGCTTTATCTGATGGTACTTCTACTTTTGATTTAAACTTTTTTGTACTTTGTATTTCTTTTTGTATTTGTTTTTGAGTATCTTCTACTTTGTCATTAATGTAATCATCTATTTTTTTACTTGTAGTTTTTTCCGTATTATTTTCTTCCTTTGAATCTATTCTTATTTTTCTTATTAAATCCAACTCATTATCTAAATCTTTAGATTTTGTTCTTTCGCTAGTATTTGTAGACATTCTTTTTCTATCATTTCTTAAAGTTGGAGTATTAGTGCTACTAGCATAATAATATTTATTTTCATATTTTTTCTTAGAAATTTCTATTCTATTTAAAATTACACCTGCAATATTTCCACCAACTCTTTTTATACGCTTTTTTGCCTCTTTCAAATCATCTATTTTTGTATATTTATAGCTTGTAACAAGAACTGTATTATCTACTAGTCTAGAAATAATAGTTGAATCTGTAACAAGTAAGCAAGGTGCTCCATCAAAAATAACAACATCAAAATTATTTGTAACTGCATCAATAAGTTCAAGTGTTTTTTCTGACATTAAAAGCTCTGATGGGTTTGGTGGTATATTTCCAGAAGGTAGTAAATATAAATTTTCTACTTCTGTTTTTTTAATGCAATCTAATGCATCAATTTTTTGTCTTCTTCCAGTTTCATTTATTTCTGATAAAAAGTTTGACAAACCAGGAGTTGGATTAATTTGAAAGATCTTATATTGTCTAGGTCTTCTCATATCGGCATCGATAATCAATGTTCTACTTCCAGTCTGAGCAAAAGTAGTTGCTAAATTTGCAGAAATCCAACTTTTCCCTTCTGACTGAACTGTACTAGTTAATAATATTGTTTGACAATCATCAGATTTTTTTATAAATTGCAAATTTGTTCTTAGGGCTCTAAAGACTTCTGAAATTGGTGATTTTGGATCTGACTGTGTTATAATTTCCTTTTTCATTTATCTTTTCCTCCCTCTACTAAATTCATAAACTGGTATTTCTGCTATAACATTTAGTCCTGTCGCTTTTTCTATATCAGTGCTACTTTTTACTGTATTATCCAATAAGTTTGCTAAAACCACATATATTACTGAAAGTACAATGCCTGCTGCAATAAATATTAATATATCTTTTACATGATTAATATTGCTTGGTGAAGTTGGCACTTTAGCATCATCTAAAGGCTTGATATTTTGCATATCATAAAGTTCAGCAACTCTTTGAGTAAATACTTCTCTTATTTCATTAGCTATTTTTGCAGATAAAGAAGGATCTGCATTTTCAACTGTAATTTGAATGATTTGAGTATTTGTAGCTGATGTAACAGTGATTTGACCTTTTAAAGCTCCTGCTGTAGTTTGTAAACCTAAATTACTTATTACTGTGCTTAAAACAGAATCACTTGTTGCAATACCTCTGTATGTAGAAAGAAGTGAATTATTTAGAGTTATTTCACCTTGAGTAACAGCTCCCTCTCCTGATTCAGTATTACTTGTAAGTATTGCTGTTGCAGTAGCTTGATACATAGGATTTACAAAATATGTTGTATATACAAATCCAATTACAATACATATAAGTAGAATTATTAAAATAGCAATTTTTCTATCCCAAAATGATTTCAATACATTTTTTAAATCGATTTCCTCTTCCATTATGTAATTAAACCCCTTTATTCATTAATTGTACATATTTTTTATATCTTATAAATGCTATAATTCCTATTAAAACTACTAATGCAATTATTGCAATTGCTATATAGTTTGTACCAGTTTGTGGTATAGAATCTTTAGCAACTGTAAGGTCTTCAACCTTTTCTATTTCATTTGCTCCTGCATTTTGGTCATCATCTGCCTCTGAATTATTATCATTTGGATTTTCTTCATCTTGGTTGTTGTTTTGATCATTATTTTGATTGTCATCTGATGGATCTTCTGCATCTGGTGTTTCTGTTGAACCTTGGTTATTATTGTCATCGCTTGGGTTTTG
>CALXWN010000099.1:0-3785 GCA_944392415.1 uncultured Clostridia bacterium
AATATTTTCTCAATTTTTTCTTTTTCAATCTTTTTTTCTAAAAAATCTCTACATGAATATCTTTGCTTTACTAAATTTAAAAAATTCATAGTTATCTCCTTAAACATTAATTTAATTTCAAAATAATTATAACATCTTGATTGCTATAAGTATATAAAAAATAAGTCAAACATAGCTTCTTCAAACACTATATTTTGACTTACTGTTCTTTTTAATTTAAATATTTATTTAATTCTTTTTTAAATTCATTATCAGACAATTTACTTAAATATATATCAAATGCTAATGGCGAAGTAGTTATCTCTTCTCCCATCCACTTTTCTTTTATGTACGCCTTTTCTTCTTCTGTTGAGTTGAAAGTAACTTCTACTCTAAATAAGCCTTTATATTTTCCTATATATTCCTTTATAGAAATTCTACTGTCATCTAAATATAAGTAACTATCTCTAATTATTTCTGAACGTGCCTGTTCTTTTAACCTTAAAAATTCATTTTCTGATATATTGTATTTTTCTATAATATTATTACTATCATCTAATATTTCCTTTTGGTATTGATTATTCTTTCTTTGTATTCTTAAATTATTATTAATGTAATATCTTTCATATCTGATAGGTCTACTTAAATTCAAATTGCCTAATGAACCAATGATAAATCTTCTTGTCAACTTTCGCATAAAAGCTTTCTCCTCTTTTCTCATGAATTGATATTTTTTTCTCCGATTAATTATATCACGTTCAATTCGTAAATAACTTTATTTTTTCAAATAATCTGATTCATCTATTGTTTTTATAATATAACTAACATCGTCATATCTTGAAGTATCAGACTCTGAACCTAAACTACAAATTAAAAATTCTTTACCATGTGCTTTATACAAAACTACCAAATTATAATCATCAGCTAATGAACCTGTTTTTACACCAATTACATTTTTATTATAATATTCTGATGAGGAGTCAAGAAAAGTATTTGTACTCTTCCATGTTTGTTTACTGCCATCTGGTAAATTGGCTGTATATGTTGATTTAGCAATAGTATTTCTAAACCATTCGTGACCTAATAATTTTTTCGTAACTTTTTTAAGGTCTGCCACAGTAGTAGTTGCTTCTGTATCAAAGCCACTTGGATCATGTAAGATAGTTCCTGTATATCCTTCGTCTTTTATATATACATTTAAATTTTCCATAAAAATATTTATTCGCTCCTTACTACTGCTACTCGTTGGTGAAAGAATCCCACCACAATAATCTGCAACAACATAAGCCGCATCATTTCCTGATGGTACTAGCATAGCTGCAAACAAATCTTTAAGATAATATTTTTTTGCTTTAATATTTGCCACAGATGAACCTTCTTTTGTTAAAGCTATTGCTTCACTTTTAGCTGTAACTATATCATTTAAATTTGTAAATGTAGTTGCATATTCAATAACAAATAATTTAGCTAAACTAGCAGGTACTTGCTTCTCATCTGCATTTTTCGATATAAAGCTTTCATCATTTGAAAGATCTACTAAAATAAGTGATTTTGCATTATATGAACTTGTAGTTTGATTTTCAAAAAATATATTTCTAACCTTTTCTTTTATTTCTCTTAAATTTTCTGGCTTTATTACCCAACTTGCTAAAAATATACCTAGTATTATTATAAGAAATATTATAACTTTTTTCTTCATTTTTATCCCCTCATCTAAATTATATATTTCCTATACTAATAAACAATTAAAAATTTCTTAATTTTTATTAAGATTTTATAAAATTTAGCCACCTATAATTATTATAGGTGGTTTTGAATTGATTAAAGAATACTCGTGCTAATTGCTTCTGCTACAATTACCACGTTTCTTGTTATTTAATTTTCTTCTTTACTATTTCATCTCTCTTCAATTGTTTCAACGCTTTCACATTTACTAAATATCTATACTAATATCATAATTACCATCAATTAAAATATAGTTATTTTTATATTCTTCGCACATTCTTAAGTTGTATTTATTTTCTTCTATTAGCTCTTTTATATTTATATCTTCTTGCTTTTTTCTTTGCTCTATAATATTTTCGTATTTTATAATATCATCATAATTATTCTCGATATATTCTTCTGTCATTATTAAACAAACATATTTTATTTCTTTTAGATATTCCTCATTAAAATCTTTTTTCCAGTTAAAAGGTATATAACAACCTTCTATTATAATATTTTGTTTATTCTCTATATTTGTTTTTATTACTTCTTTTAAAATATTCCATAAATATTTAGTTAGTTCTTGATCATCTTCTACTGTTAAATTTGTATTTTTGCTTCTAATAAGTCCCATTTTTAAATGATCTATTGAAAGATATGGATATTTATATTTTTCTAATAATTTCTGTGCTAATAATGTTTTTCCTGTATGTGATGAGCCTGCTATTAAAATTACCATATTTATCTCCTTTATTTTATTAAAAATATTTTGTAACTATTATCTATTAATTTGAATATCTGTTTCGTACATATTCATCTAAATATTGTATACTGGTTTTATTTGATGAAGCTGATGTTTTACAAAACGCTACTCTACTAGGATAATTTTGTACTATTGTATATTCTTTATCTGTAAATAAAATTTCTAACATCCCTAAACAAGATGAAAATGGATTCCAAACATTGAATTTAGATATTGAAAATATTGTAGCACCAAATAAAATAATAATACATATTATAATTGTTATGATAACTCTTTTTCTTTTCATAAATGCTCCCTATAAATTACTATTTGGTCCCATCTTACCATAAAAAAAGAAACTATTCTATATATTAAAATATAAAATAATTTCTTTAACCTTCTAATTCTTTTCTACAAATTGTTCAACTCTCATATGAAGTTTATATTTATCTCTAAGTTCTGCAATTTCTTTCATCATTGGAGATTTATGATGTTCATCTAGTGCTTCTTCGCTTTCCCATCTGTCTATTAATAATACTGTTTCTGGATCATCCATTGGAAAAAAGTATTCATATTTTAAATTACCTTTTTCTCCACGAACTCTTTCTACCACTCCAGCTGATACCATTTCCTCTGCAAATTTTCTTGCAGAACCATCTTTTCCTGTATAATAAATATTAATAGTTAAACTCATAATAAATCCTCCTTATTTAATTTACTCTTTCGATACTAACTTCAAAACCTCCATTTTATTTAATCCTTTTTCCTAATTCGTACGCATCTTTATAAAAATGGCTTGGTATCATTCCTACTGTTCCACATCCTTTTCCTATAATCATTCCTTCATCTTTATAATTCATATAACTTACTAACTTTTTATAATGTACTATTAATGGTTCTACAGTAGAATCGTCTGTATTCCAACATGTCATAATATATGCTGTTCTTAATCTTTTACGACTTATTCTTCCTGTTCTTGAATAAAATCTATCTATTGTGGCTTTTAATGGTGCTGTCATTGCAAAATAATATACTGGTGTCGCAAAAACTAACATATCTGCTTCTTTAATATTATCTAAAATATTAACCATATCATCTTTAAATACACAATCTCCATCCATTCCACAATGATTGCAACCTATACATGGATGTATATCTAAATGTGCAGTGTCAAATCTAACAATTTCATTTCCGTTTTCTCTAGCTCCTTTTATAAATTCATCTACTAATGTGTTTGATGTCCCATGTAAATTATAACTTCCTGTTAAAACTACTATTTTCATATTTAATCTCATTCCTTCCTTGCCTCCGCTAACGCTACGTCTGCGGAAGGCACAAATCTTTATTAAAAATTTTT
>CALXWN010000100.1:0-3703 GCA_944392415.1 uncultured Clostridia bacterium
TATGTCAATTTTAGTTACAGGAGGAGCTGGTTACATTGGCTCACACACAGTAGTTGAATTATTAAATGAAGGAGAAAAGGTCATAGTAGTAGATAACTTTGTAAATAGTAAGCCATCTGCATTAGAAGCAATAAAAACTATTACAAATAAAGATTTCAAATTTTATGAATTAGACTTAAGAGACAAAGACAAGCTAGATCAAGTATTTGAAGAAAACAAGGACATAACTGCAGTAGTACATTTTGCAGGACTTAAAGCAGTTGGCGAATCAGTTGCAAAGCCTATAGAATATTATGATAATAACATATATGGAACTCTAGTTTTACTTGAAGTTATGAAGGCTCACAATGTAAAGAAAATAATATTTAGTTCATCAGCAACGGTTTATGGAGATCCAAAAGAAGTACCTATAAAAGAAGATTTTCCATTGTCAGCAACAAACCCATATGGACAAACTAAGCTAATGATAGAGCAAATATTAAATGATGTATATGTCTCAGATAATGAGTGGAGTGTAATTTTACTTAGATATTTTAATCCAATAGGAGCACACACAAGTGGTTTAATAGGCGAAAACCCAAATGGTATACCTAACAATTTAATGCCATACATAAATCAAGTAGCACTTGGAAAATTAGATCACTTAAATGTATTTGGAAATGATTATCCAACACCAGATGGTACAGGTGTAAGGGATTACATTCATGTAGTTGATTTAGCAAAAGGGCATTTAAAAGCACTAAAAAGAGCAGAAAAAATGACTGGAGTTGAGGCATACAACTTAGGTACGGGAAAAGGCTATTCTGTACTAGATATAGTAAAGAATTTTGAAAAAGCAACAGGACAAAAAATAAAATATGAGATAACACCAAGAAGACCTGGAGATATAGCAGAATGTTATGCAGACCCAAGCAAGGCTGAAAAATATTTAGATTGGAAGGCTGAAAAAGATTTAGAGCAAATGTGTAAAGATGCATGGAATTTTACACAAAAACATAGATAAAAAAATACTTCACAGAGATTATTCTGTGAGGTATTTTTTTGAAAACTCATTAAATAAAAAAATTGATTGAAAAATATAATCTACTATGTTAAAATTAAATTGCAAAATAAAATAGAAAATGCAAGGAGACATTTATGTTATTAACACCAAACATGCAAGTTAATAAAATTACAGATATAACAATAGATATACTTAAAAAGAATAATATACAAGCTATGATTTTAGATGTAGATAATACTCTTATTGATTTAGACAGGGAGCCTTTACAAGGATTAAAAGAGTGGATTGAAGAAATGAAACAAAACGGTATTAAGTTTTGCATAGCATCAAATAGTCTAAAAAGAGAAAAAATAGAAAAAATTGCAAAAATGCTTGATATACCATATGTTCATTTCTCAGTAAAACCAACAAAAATTGGATTAAAAAAGGCTAAAAAAATACTAGGTGTAGAAAATAACAATAACATAGCAGAAGTTGGGGACCAACTTTTTACTGATGTTTTAGGGACTAACAGAATGAAAATGTTTTCTATATTAACAGAACCTTTATGTGAGGAAAAAATTAAAATAAATAATTTAAAAAGAAAATTAGAAAAAAGAGTTCTTAGAAGTCAAAAAATAAAATTAAATAAAAATATTTATTAAAATTTAAAAAAGGTTTTTATTAATAAAATATAATTACTAAGGAGGAAATTTCAATGTATATAAATGACATACATATATTATATTACTTTTTCATAGGTTTACTAGGCTTGGCAGTTGGACAGTTGTTTGACTGGATAACAAAAAGACTAAGTGATCATAAGCCTATATTTCACAAGGATTTTTATAAAATATATATAAAAGATTTTAGGCTAAATTTTAAATTCATGTATTTAACGGCAATTATTTATATTTTGCTATTATTTATGTTAGGGTGGCAACTGGAATTATTAAAGTTTTTGATAATTACACCTCTTTTACTTTCTGCATTTTCAATTGACTACAAAGAACAAATTATACCAAATAGACTTACACTAACACTATTTGAAGTGGGATTATTATTTACTTTTATTGAAGGTAGTATTAGTTTTAGTTCACTTTTAGATAAACTATTAGGTTTAGCAATTGGTGGAGGCATCTTCCTAATCATAACATTAATAGGTGGATTGATTGCGGGAAAAGAAGCAATGGGATTTGGAGATGTTAAGTTAATGGGAGCACTAGGAATAATTTTTGGTGCATATAATATTGTTGTCATTTCGGTACTTTCATTTTTATTAGCTGCTATTATTAGCATAATTCTAATAGTTTCAAAAAAGAAAAAATCAAATGAATACATACCATTTGGACCATTTATAGTTATAGCGACATTTATGGTAATGCTTATTCCGGAGAATATTATGCTATTAGCACTTTTAAAAGTGTTTACACTTGGAATGTATCAAGGTTAATTATGTCAAATAAAATGTCATATTTTGACATGATTTGTCGCCAATGTGTTAATTAGCCAATATTGACAAAAGAAAGGAGTACCTTATGAATTATAAAATTAGAAGTATTAGAGAAAAAATGAAATTGTTAAATATACAAGGAATGATAATTTCTAACCCTGAAAATATAAGATATATCATAGGTATTCCAGTAGAAGGTACAATTTTATTTACTGACAAAGAGAATATTTTTATTACAGATGCGAGATATATAGAGGAAGTGAATAGTTTTTTAACTATAAATGACGAATTTAATGTTTATGATAATAAAGATGTGTCAGAAGAAGATAATCAAACTTTCTTTATTGATTGCGAAAATGTAGGATTTGAAGAAAATTATGTTACATATGCAAATTATGAAAACATTATAAGAAAATACAGAATACGCAATATAGAAGAAACTGACCAAATAATTGAAAAAGAGAGAATGATAAAAGATGAAAGAGAAATATCATATATAAAAAAGGCTTGCGAAATTACAGACAAATGTTTTCAATATCTTTTAAGCTACATAAAAATAGGTATGACAGAAAGACAAGTGGCATTTGAAATAGATAAGTTTTTTCTAGACAATGGAGCAGATGGAGAGGCTTTTGAAACTATTGTGGCTTCGGGAGAAAATTCGTCAAAACCTCATGCAATCCCATCTGATAAAATCATACGCTTTGGAGATCCAATTACTATAGACTTTGGTGCTAAATATAAAGGCTATTGTGCAGATATGACTAGAACCATATTCGCTGGAGAGGTCAGTGACGAATTACAAAACTTGTATAATTATATATTAAAAAATCAACTTAGAGCTACAAAAGATATTAAAGAAGGCGTAAGTTGTAAAATGATTGCAAGAAGTGTAGAAAATGATTTTTACTTATATAATTATGCACTAATACATGCTTTAGGACATGGAGTTGGTTTGAATGTTCATGAATTACCTATATTAAGCCATAATTCCCAAAGCATTTTGAAAGAAAATATGATTGTTACAAATGAACCAGGAATATATTTGCCTGGAAAATATGGTATTAGAATTGAAGATACTATTTTGGTTGGAAAACTCGAATCAGAGGTTTTAACTAAATCAAGCAAAGAGATTTTAGTTATTGATGCAAAATAAATTGTAATAAAAATGTAATAAAAATGTAATATAATATTACTTGACTAAAAATAGGCGTAAGTGTAAAATGAAAATGTAAATTTAAAAATTGAAAAGACAAATTTGTTAAAAA
>CALXWN010000101.1:0-3641 GCA_944392415.1 uncultured Clostridia bacterium
TTAACAGTGTGTTGAATATAAAAAAACAAAGAAAAAACAAGATTATTTCGCATATAATCTTGTTTTTTTAATAAAATAAGTTATATAATATAATAAGTATCATTTTAGGCAATTGAATAAGATGATAAACCGTAAATTTTTTAGTGTAAAAATATTAATATTTTAAAGCAAAAGTCAAATACAAATAGAAACTAAAAAGGAAAAATTAAAATTACGGCAAATATTAATAAGGAGGAAGATAACTTAAGTTACGCATAAAGCTTACTTAATTTATCGCAAAAATTATGAATTTAAAAAATATTATAGCAGGAATCGAAGGACTAAAAGCTAAAGGAAATTTAGATGTAGAAGTAAACAACATAAGCACAGACTCTAGAAGCATAAAGCAAGGAGATATGTTTATAGCTATAAAAGGCTTTGACACAGATGGACATAAATACATAGGGTCAGCACTTCAAAATGGTGCAAAAGTTATTTTAATTGACGAGTCTGAACTAAAAAATGTAATAAACATAATACCTCAAGATGTGGTTTTAATAACTTCACCAGACTCAAGAATTGCTACAGCATTTATAGCTTGCAACTACTATGACAATCCATCAAGAAAAATGCAAGTTATAGGTGTTACCGGTACAAAAGGTAAAACAACAACTACATTTATGATAAAATCAATTCTAGAAAAGCAAGGCATAAAAACAGGTTTAATTGGAACTATTGCTGCATATTCAGGTAGTAAAAAGTTAGAAGATAGTGATAGAACAACTCCAGATAGTATTAAATTACAAAGCTTATTCGCTCAAATGGTAAAAGACGGATGCACAGCTTGTGTAATGGAAGTTTCATCACAAAGTTTAAAATTACATAGAGTAGATGGCACAGATTTTAACATAGGCATATTTACTAACTTTTCAGAGGATCATATTAGTGAAAAAGAACATCCAGATATGGAAGATTACTTTAACTCAAAAGTTAAATTATTTCAAATGTGCAAATATGGCTTTATAAATGTTGATGATATAAATACAATAAGAGTACCAAGCTTAGCTCCAAATTGTACATTTAGAACATATGGAATAGATAATGAAAGCGATTTACTTGCAAAAGACATAACAATTACAAATTCATATGTAGATTTTAGAGCCAAAGTAAATGGAAAAAATGAAAGAATAAAAACAGACATTCCCGGTAGATTTAGTGTGTACAATAGTTTAGCTGCAATTTCAGTGGCAGAAAAATTAGGATGCTCAACAGAAAATATTAAATCAGCATTAGAAACAGTTAAAGTACCAGGAAGAAGTGAACTTGTAGATAACAAACTTGGCTTAACTATTATGATAGATTATGCTCATTCACCAGAAAGTTTAGAAAACATATTACAAGCTGTTAAATCATATACTAGAGGTAGAGTAATATCTGTTTTTGGATGTGGAGGAGATAGAGATAAAACAAAAAGACCTTTAATGGGCGCTATATCAGGTAAAATAGCAGCTTACACAATAATAACTTCAGACAATCCAAGAACAGAAGACCCAGAAACAATTGTAAAAGAAATTGAAGAAGGTATTAAAAAGACAAGTAATAGATATGAATGTATAGTAGATAGAACAGAGGCCATAAAAAAAGCTATAAAAATGGCAAATAAAAATGATATAATAGTTTTAGCTGGTAAAGGACATGAAACATATCAAGAAATAAATCATGTAAAACATCATTATGATGAAAGAGAAATAGTAGCACAAATCATAGATGAGATGGAAAACGACGAATCAACAAAGACTACTAAAAAATAAATTAAATCACGGGCAAAGCACGTGAATAAAAATAAATGAAAGACTAAACGAAGCACGTAAACGTTTTAAAAACGCTTAGGGGGAAATACAAATGAGTTTTCAAATAAAGATATTATTATTATCTTTTGCAGTAAGCATAGTAATATCATTAATAGTAATACCGATACTTAGAAAATTAAAAGTAGGGCAATCAGAAAGAGAAGACGGACCACAATCACATTTAAAGAAAAAAGGAACTCCTACAATGGGAGGACTTATATTAATAATAACCACATTATTACTTAGCGCATTTTTATATATAGATTATGCTGGGGACGAACCAGAAATAGCGACAAGGCTATTGCCAATGGTCTTTGTTACAATTGGATTTGGACTAATAGGTTTTATAGACGATTTTAAAAAAGTAGTATTGCATAACACAGATGGATTAAGCCCAAAACTAAAAATGCTAGGGTTAATGGTTATAGCAGTTGCATATGTAGTAATGTTAGTATTTAACTTTGAAAATGGAACAGACATATATATACCATTTGTAGACAAATACATTACACTTCCATTATGGTTATATATACCGTTTGCAGTAATAGTAATTTTAGCTACAACAAATGCAGTTAATTTAACAGATGGAATAGATGGTTTGTCAACAAGTGTTACAACAATAATACTTACTTGTTTAACAGTAATTTCAATAATATGGGATATAAAAGAAACAACAATATTTGGATGCATTATGATTGGGTCAGCATTAGGATTTTTACTATTTAACTTGCACCCCGCACATGTATTTATGGGAGATACGGGTTCACTTTTACTTGGTGGAGCTATAGCAGGAATTGCACTTTATTTAAAGCTTCCACTATTACTACTAATAATAGCAATAGTACCTGTAATAGAAACGGCTTCAGTAATTTTACAAGTAATATACTTCAAAAAAACAGGCAACAGATTATTCAAAATGGCACCAATACACCACCACTTTGAACTTTCGGGATGGAAAGAAAACAAAATTGTTTCAATTTTTAGTTTAATTACACTTATAATGTGTATGGTGGGAATAATGGCGATTTAATATCTATATACAAATCGCCACCATTATTAGGATATAAATTATAGCAAAATTTTAAATAACTAGAACAATTTTAGAAAGGATGAATAAATGCAAATAGCATCTAAAAAAGCTACTAAAAAGAAAGTTAGTAACCAAAAAGCTTCTAAAAGCAAAGTAAATTTATCATCTTTAAAATCCGGTAATCGAGTAGATCTACCTTTATTAATTGTAGTTCTAATGCTTGTTGCATTAGGATTAGTAATGGTGCTATCTGCGAGTAGCCCATCAGCTATTGCCGAATCAGGAAACTGGTATACATATTTTAGAACGCAGTGTATTGCAGCAGTAATGGGATTAGTTTTTATGATTATATTATCTAAAATAAACTACGATATATATAAACATTTTTACAAACTTATTTACATATTATCAATAGCAATTTTATTTCTAGTTTTATTACCAGTAATAGGATCTGATGCAAATGGTGCAAGAAGATGGATCTATATTGGAATAGGTGTTCAACCATCAGAAATAACAAAAATAGGACTAATAATTTGGGTTGCAGGATATTATAGTGACCCAAATAACAAAATAGAAGGAATTTGGAAGTCTTGCATAAAGCCACTTGTTGCAGTGGGTATTCCTATACTAATTCTACTTGTTGTTCAAAACCACTTAAGTGCAGGTATAATCATAGGATTAGTTACAGTAATAATGATAATAATGAGTGGATGTAAACTTAGATATATGTTAGAAATAGCAGGAGGAGTTTTAGGTGCTTGTGCAATAGCTTTTCCTTTTGT
>CALXWN010000102.1:0-3491 GCA_944392415.1 uncultured Clostridia bacterium
TAAATCTCCATTTGACTGCCTAAAAATGTAGCTGCAACTGAAGCAACTTCCTCTTCTGTTTTTTCCATTTTTGTATTGTCATCTTTGCTAATTAAAACAACACTTCCTATAACATCACCATCTGAAATAATTGGACAAATTACTTGTGGTTTTATTTCTTTATCTTTATTTCCTTTTTCAGTAATAAAGACCGAATTCGAGCCATCTCCCACGAATCTTTGTCTTGTATTGAATATTTTTTCTAAATCTGAACTGATCTTTTGTTCTAATAAATCTTTTTTTGTTGTTCCTGATACTGCTATAACTGTATCTCTGTCAGTTATTATTGCAATATGTCCTGTAATTTTGCTTAAACTTTCGACATATTCTGTTGCAAAATTTGAAAGTTCTCCTATTGGAGAATATTTTTTTAATATAATATCTCCATCTTTTTCTGTAAATATTTCTAATGGGTCACCCTCTTTTATTCTTAATGTTCTTCTTATTTCTTTTGGAATTACTATTCTTCCCAAATCGTCTATTCTTCTAACAACTCCTGTCGCCTTCATTTTCAATCTTCCTTTCCATAATAGTTTGATTTTTAATTTTATAATTTCATTTTGTTATGAAAATTAGCATATTAAAAAATCTCTAAATTTTCCTTATATTGCTATTATGTACAAAGGAAGAAAAATTATGCAATTAATTTAGATTTTTATTTTTCATTTATTTTGTTTTATGTATTTTTCAATCAATTGATATCCATTATTCTATCTTTACTTTAATTTATTACATTTTCAAGTCAGACTTTTACCCTTGCCAGATTACTACTCTATCACCTTTTGTTGCACCCCAAGGAGCTCCAGTTATTGAATCTTTTGGTTTGTTTACGATTATTCTTTCAAGTTGTCCATTTTGACTAAAACAACTACTTCCTATTGATTCAACACTGCTAGGTATCTGTATTTCATTCAAATTATTCATAATAAATGCTGCTTCTCCTATAACTTTTAGTGTACTTGGTAACTTAACAGATGTTATGTATTTTGCGTAGAAAGCATTACCTCCTATGGTAACTACTCCTTCTGGTACAACAACATTTAAATTACTTTTTAAATAAGATACAATATTTCTTTAAATTGCTACAACCTTGAAATACTCTTATATTTATAGTCGTAACATTATTGTTACTACCAATGAAATTAATGTTATACCTTGTGGTTTAATATTACTATTATTTTTTACTTTAGATTGCATGATTTTCCTCCTTGAATTAATTTATATAAATTTGTTTATTGCAAAATAAAAACTATACTCATTTACGTTTTTTATATACGCAAAATAAGCATAGTTTTTCTACCATGTTCACATAAATTTATTTTATTAAATCTTACGATATATATACAGCCTCAAGGCTTTCAGCGTTTTTTGTCATTTGTTTTGTCTCCTTTGTTTTTCTTTATTATATATTTTTCACATAAAATTTGCAATTAAATTTTAAGTTGCTAATATATTAAAAAAAAATCACATTTTTTATTAAAAAACTTGTTTATTTAGAATTAACTCATTTTTTATTTTTCACTGAAAGATTTTTTACTTTTTAGTAAAATCTTTCAGTAAAATTTAATTATAGCTATTTTTTAATCTTAGATTTCAGAAGTTTCCAGTATCTATATTTTCCATGAAATAGATCTTTATTCAGCCAATGAATTCATTAGCAAAAAATCTTTTAATTTTATATGCCTTACTACACTGGTTGAATAATCAATATCATCATTTGTAATAATTATTTTTTGGGACAAATTATCTATATTGGCAAATGCTGAAAATTCACGATTGTATGTTTTTTCTTCTGCTACGCTATATGCAACTTGTATATAATACTTTTTATTTTCCTTTTTAGCTAAGAAATCTATTTCTCTTCCGTTATTATTAAAAACATTTATATCATATCCCATATAAATAAGTTCATTATATACTATATTCTCTAAATTGTGAGTTAAGTCATATCTATTATCCATACATCTAATCGAATTAAGTGCAACATCTGCATCATAAATTTTTGAATAATATGCTAATTCACTCTTAGTTTTTGTTGAATATTGTTTTACAGTTTCTATTATATATGCTTCTTCTAAATATCCAAGGTATTTTATAATAGTATTTATTGAACAAGCTTCATTTCTTCCTTTTAAATAATCATGAATAGATTTAGCTGAAATGATTCTACTATTTGAACGTAATATATAGTTAACAATACTTTTAAATAAATTTTCACGTTTTATTTTATATCTATTTATTAAATCATTAATTACAATTGTATTGTCTAAATCTTTTAAATATCTTAGTCTCGCATCATCAGTATTAAATTCAAATCTTTTTGGAAAACCTCCCCATACTAAATAATCTGTTATTGAGCATTCCTTTCCTAGCTCTTTTGTGTATTCCAATATTTCTTTGTAAACAAAAGGTCTAATTCTAAAAGCCACATATCTTCCACTTAGTTCTTTTGTAAATTCTTTTGATAATAATTTTGAGTTTGAACCAGTAATAAATACTGAATTGTTATATAATCTTAGAGTTTTACAAGCTAATTGCCAATCTTCTACCATTTGTATTTCATCTAAAAATATATAGCATTTTCCATTTTTTTTATTTTTTTCAATGTAATCAATTAATTTATTTCCATTTGGAATTTCTTTTAAAAGTTTTTCATCTTCAAAATTTAAGTAAATTACATTATCTGATTTTTTCTTTATTTCGTCCATTATTTGCTCTAGAACAACTGATTTTCCAGAACGTCTTATTCCTGTTATTATTTTTATTAAATCGGAATCATAAAATTCACGTACTGGCTTTATATAATGCTCTCTATATATCATAATTTCACCTCTAATGTAATTGTACTGAAAGATTTTGCATTTGTCAACAAAATCTTTCAGTACGTCTTGATATAAATTTTACACTCTTATCTTTAAACTATCCAAAGTTAACTACATTATATTTTGAGTCTGTATCAAATCCACTTTGTTCTAACCAATCACATACCGCGTCCCATTGTACTCCATATATCATTGTACTTTTTACATTTTCTTTTCCTGTTACTACATTTTGACATGCTTTATATAAATTATACCAGTTTATATTTGTTAAAGATGCTCCTGCTTTTTCTGTAGGGCTTTCTGCACTTCCTGTTAACTCATATCTTCCTATATAAAATCCATGGTATTTTTTTATGCTATCACTCATCGCTTTATATTCTACTACAAAACTTTCTGCCATTGCCTTTGTACTATCAAAGCCTAATATATCTTTGTAGTGTCGCTCTTCTGTATCATAATCGCTTAGTACATCTGGCTCTCGTGTGACATCTTTTTCATCTTCGCTTATTTCAACACCTGTCTCTTCACTTCCTCCTACAAGGATTAGAAGGATTATGATGTTTAGTATGTTATCGATGGTTAGGCTGTAGAAAAATAGACTGGAATAGTTTTCTAGACCAGCCTGACCTT
>CALXWN010000103.1:0-3441 GCA_944392415.1 uncultured Clostridia bacterium
AAGGTTATGGATGAAACTCTAAAAAAACAAATACTTGAAGTGCAAGCAGGAAATAGAGAAGTATTAAATGACCTAATAAAACAAAACAATGGATTAATTTGGAGCATTGTAAAAAGATTTGAAGGAAGAGGATATGAACTAGAAGATTTATATCAAATAGGAGCAATAGGATTTATAAAGGCTGTACAAAAATTTGATTTTTCATTTAATGTTGCATTATCAACTTATGCGGTTACTTTTATTATAGGCGAAATAAAAAGATTTTTAAGAGATGATGGTATGATAAAAGTATCAAGACAAACTAAATCAACTTGTCAAAAAGCATTAAAAATTAAAGAAGACTATGAAAAACAAGGCAAAAAAATAGGTATTGATGAAATAGCAAAATTACTCAAAATATCTAAAGATGAGGTAATAGCATCATTAGAATACAAAAATTGCCTAGAATCACTGTATGAAAAAGAAGATGATGAGGGGATTTGCTTAATAGATAAAATAAAAACAAATGAAAATGAGGAAGAAAAAACAGTAAATAGATTAGCTTTGAAGGAAGGCATAGAAAAATTAAAACCAAGAGAAAAAGAAATAATATATTTAAGGTATTTTAAATGTCAAACACAAAAAGATGTAGCAAGACTTGTTGGAATAAGTCAAGTTCAAGTATGTAGAATAGAAAAGCAAATATTGCAAACTTTAGGACAGGAGTTAAAAGAAGCCTAAAAAATAAAAAAATATATAATGGACTATATGTTCATTATACGAGGAGGCATAGTGAAAAAAGTTTATATTGTACTATTTATGCTTATTTTTTGCACTTTTGCTATACCAATTATTTTTACCAAGAACACTGTAAGTGGCAAAATAGCAAATGACACAAATGAAACTACAGAAAATACTACAGAAGAAATTCAAATGATAGATTATAATTATAAACAGTATGATACTATAAAACTTTTACATGCTGATACAGGAGAAATTGAAGAGTTACCTTTGGACACTTATCTTTTAGGTGTAGTATCAGCAGAAATGCCGGCAAACTTTGAGCAGGAAGCTTTAAATGCCCAAGCATTAGTTGCAAGAACATATACAATATATTCAATTGTACATAGTGGGGGCAAACACGGAGAAGCAGACATATGCGATGACTCTGGTTGTTGTCAAGCATGGATTTCTAAAGAAGATAGAATGGCAAGATGGGATGAAGCACAAAGAGAAGATAACTGGAGAAAGATAGAAATAGCAGTAAATACAACGGCAGGAAAAATAATTACATACAATGGGGAAGTTATTGATGCGTTTTTCCATTCAAATAGTGGTGGCACTACAGAAGCACCAGTAAATGTATGGGGTGGAACTAATTATCCATATTTACAATCAGTTGAAACAGCAGGGGAAGATGCCTATTCACAATATAGCTCTGAGGTAGTTCTTACAAAAGAGGAATTTCAAAATAAAATATTAGCTAAACATTCTGACTTTACCATAGATTACTCACAAACTGATTGCATACAAATATTAGAATATACTGAATCAGGAAGGATAAAAACAATAAAAATAGGAAACTTAAATCTTTCGGGAGTTGAAGTAAGAACTTTGTTAGGCTTAAGATCCGCAAATTTTGAAGTGAGCTTAGATGGGGATAATATCAAATTTTCTGTAAAAGGATATGGCCATGGAGTTGGAATGAGCCAAACAGGCGCAGATAGCATGGCAAAGCAAGGTAGCAATTACGAAGAAATTGTTAAGCATTTTTATACTGGGGTAGAAATTACGGAGATGTAATTCTTTATAAAACTCTCCAATATATATTCTAGAGCGTTTAGCGACCTGAGGCATAGGATATAAAAAATACTTAACAAAAAATGTATATTTTCCTAATTTAAGGAAATAATCAAATTAATAGATTATTTCAAGGAGGATATATATGAGAAGAGAAAAGAGAAACAATAATAATTTAGAGGATAAGTTTAAATGGGGAAAGCTAGTTAGCTTTATCATTGCTATAATTTTACTTATAATTGCTATTGTGGCATCTATGAGTCAGGAGACAACAGTTGGCAATCTAAATTATAATAGAATTGCAAATGAATATAATAGTGTAGAATCAGCAAGTTCAGATTTAAGCAAAAATGTAAATCAAGTTTTAAAGCAAAATACGGTTGGCGGAGATAATGCAGAAGAATATGATGATGAAATTAATGAGATTAAAGAATCTTTAACTGCAAACAATGTGGTGGATAACAATGTAGTTAACACATCAAATAATACAAATGAAGTAGGCACTGAATCAAAAGAAGTGTCAGCAAATTCGACCGAAACAAATGAAAGCACTAATACAGAAAATCAAAATGAAACACAGCCTCAAACAAACGAAAATACAGAACAAAATAATGCAAACACAACTAGTGAAATTCAATTTATATTTCCAGTAGAAGGAGAAGTTATAAAAGAATTTGCAAAAGATAATTTAATATATTCAGAAACTTTAGAAGAATGGATAACACATACAGGAATTGATATAAAAGCAGATAGAACTACTGTAGTTAAAGCAACAGCTGACGGTACAGTTAAATCAATAAAAAATGATCCTAGATATGGATTAACTGTAACTATAGAACATAATGATGGATATACAAGTGTTTATTCGAGTTTACTTTCAGCAGAATTTGTAAAAGAAGGAGAAACAGTTACTCAAGGTCAAACAATAGGAACAGTTGGGAACAGTGCAGTGTTTGAAGTTGCAGAAGATAATCATTTACATTTTGAATTATTAAAAGATGGAAGCAATATAAATCCAGAAATATATTTAAAGTAATTTTGATACAATTCACAGCTTGAATTTAAATTAGTTGCAAAATATAACAGCATTTCATAAAATATAAACATAAAATTGAAATTCGACAAATTTTGACAGAAAATGCAAATGTAATATAAATGTAATATTTGCTAATAAATAGCTAGAAATGAGGAATGACAAGACATTCCTCCATTTTTTCGCCTTTGACTTTTGAAAAAATTGATGATAAGCTAAAAGCATATTGAGAAAAGTAGGTGATAAAATGATTTACCAAAATGATATTGCAAACTTAGAATCAGACATAAGGGACAAAATTGGACAAAAGATAATTGTCAAGGGATCTTTAGGAAGGAGTAAGTCGTTTGAAAAAGAAGCTACTATAGAAAAAGCTTATACTAACATATTCATAGTAAAGTATGAAGAAAACAAAAGAAGCGTATCTTATCAATATAAAGATGTATTAACAAGAACAGTAGAAGTAGATGTTTTTGATGGTGAAGGATATAGCCCACTCATTCCTCCTTTAGTAAAGGCACCAAAGAAAATAAAAGCTGCTTTGTAATTTTTGGATTAAAACTAATTAACGAATTTTAGAACGTCAAAAACGGCGTTCTTTTTTTTGTATTTTCAGTTGAAAACGGTCC
>CALXWN010000104.1:0-3414 GCA_944392415.1 uncultured Clostridia bacterium
AAATTAAATGATTTATAATTACATTCTACACCATTTTTTATGGCAAATTTATCAAATTCATTACCCATTAACTTATACAATTCTTTATCGACATTTTCTATATATTCTATATCTAACATTGCTTTTTCTCCTTTATATTTACCTTATCTTATCACATAAAAATTTTTTTATCAATCAAATATCCATAATCAAATATCCATAATCAAATATCCATAATCATTGAACTTTAAGTTAAAATATAGTATAATTAAATTTGAATTATGTTTTTGAAACCATAAAAGCAATCACTTGGAGGTTTCAAAGCCTCCAAAAAATTTTAGGAGGTTTGACATGAGAAAAAAATCTAATGCATTATTAAATTTGTATTCTTATCACAACAAGAAACGGTCTATTACTGAACATTGGAAGGATAAATCATCTAGATTAAATGTATATTTTAATCGTTCTCATAGTGAAAGAGCAAAAAAGAAATAGTGCATAATTTAAGAGGATTAGTTTGAAATATAACCAATCCTCTTTTTCTATTTCCAATATTTGCTTATTATACTTGCTAATTCTTTTGGATTTTCTGTATTTACTTCATGTCCTGCATTTTTTATAATTTCTAATTTACTTGCTTTTATATTCCTATTTAATTGTTTTGCACTTTCCATATTTACATTATCTTTTTCACCACATAAAATTAATGCTTTGCATTTTATATTATCTACTTTTGATTTTATATCTAAATCTGCCATTGAATTCGTTAAATTGACAAAATCATTCTTCTTTATTCCCATTTTTTCAAACATACTTTTAGGCATAAACTTAAATATAAAATTTTGCAATTTAAACATCTTTTTTGGTATTTTGTATGTTGTACCTATAAGTATCATAGAATTTACCTTTTCTGGATACTCTATCGCATAATCAATAGATAATATACCTCCTAATGATAAACCACATAAGTTTATTTTTTCTTTAAAAGAATTACAATAATCACAAAAAGTTCTATATATATTTTCATAATTTATTTCATAATTTTTAGCTAATTCAAATAAATTTGGATTTTCTGCTTTTATATTACTTTTATCTAATTCTTCTATAATCTTATCCCAACTTTTTTCTGTTTGACCTAATCCATGCACTAATATATTTACCATATTTTCTCTCTTTCTATAAAAATTTATCTTGTCCAGCTATCTCCTCTATTTTGCATAGCTTTTTTATGTGTTCTTCCTAATTTTTTCAGGTCACTACTTTGTTGTGCAAATGCTATTGCTCTCATTTCTTTTGACTTACTTGCTCTTTCATCTGCTGAATTTTTATAATCTTCTATTCCTTGTTTTAATGCTTCCCTAACTTCTCTATCTTCATCTGTATAATCTAGTCTTGTATAAAATTCATTTCCTAATCTTTTACAAAATTTTTCGTGATCATTCATTTTCATTTCCTCCAAATTTTATATTCGTGCTTATTATAGCATAAAAATAATGAATTTACTATGTTTTATTCTTCAATTTACTAAATAATATAATCGAGGTTATTATAAATCCAATTCCTCCAATTATTCCTAATACGTCTGGTCCTATAAATACATTTGAAGGTTTACTCATAAATAGCATAGAAGGTTTATATAAATCGATTCCATTCTCTTTCTAGTATCATTCAAATAAATATATTATATTTTTATTTGTTTTAAATAACATTTCCATTCCCATTGTAGTAAATTCTACATATTCCCCTGAAACATATACTACAATATTTGCTACTTCTTCCATTTCATTATTACTATTTTCTACTACTGTTTTGGTTGGTTCTTGATACATTTTTAATAAATATTTTTTTGTATCATCATTAGGTGCTTTATCTAGTTTCCATTTGTCTAATCCTAAATTATTGATTAAACTTTCAATATCTTCTTTATTTTCATAGGTTTTAAGCAATTCGTTTGTATCGTAATCATACACTTCTACCAACTGTGCTTTTCCTATACTTTCTTCTAATTCACTTGAATCTTTTGAATTGTTTAAAACTAAAAAGATTATTACTCCAATCACTACAATTAAAACAATTATAACAAAAGGTATTATTTTTTTCATAATTCTCACCCTTTCTTTAATTCACCTTAATACTTCCAGATGTAGTAGTTATTTTTAATACAATTTCAGCCATTCTGTTATTATTTTTTACATCTCCATCTCCTGAATTAGTTTCTGTTTCTACATATATATCATTTTTATTATTTATAACTACATTACCAGAATTAGTTTTTATGAAAGAATTTTCATTAATATTTGCTGTATCAACTATAATATTTCCAGATGTTGATGATATTTCACAATTATTTTCTATACTATTTATTTTTATATCTCCAGAAATTGCTTCTGCTTTTAATTTATTCGCTCCGTTAAGTGTTATTTTTCCTGATGCAGTCTTAACTTTTGCATCTTCACTTATTGTTCCTATTTCAATATCACCAGATGATGCCTCAGCTGATAATTTATTAAAATCTCCTGCTTTTATATTTCCAGAACTTGCTTTTAGAGTTACTTCATTTCCATTACCAATTAAAATATCTCCTGACGAAGTTTCTATGTTTCCATTATTTATATTTCCACATTGAATTTTTCCTGATGCTGTTTTTAATTGAATATTATCTCCTTCTAAATCTGGTACAATAATATCTCCACTAGAAGTTTTAATATTAAATTCTTCATCACAATTATTAGGAACTTGTATAATAATTTCTTCTCTACACCAATATAGCATTGTAAAAATAAATATTTTTGTGTTTTCTTTTGTAATTGAAAGTTCATTCTCATTCATTACTTCTTTTATTTTATCTTCCTTTTCTCCATAAGCTGTAATTTTGATTTTATCTATATCTGCTTTTTCAATTTTTACATTTGATGATGAAACATCAACATTTATGTTGTTTAATTCTTCTGGATTATATTCTTTTTCAAAAATCATTGCTGTATTATCACCAAATCCAATTAAGGATAATTTAAATTCTCCATTCTTATTAACTATTGCATATATCATAAAATTAATTAATGCAATTACTAGTATAACTAATATGATAATTAATGTTATTTTTGCTCCTTTATTTTTCATTCTTTTCCCCTTTCATGCTAAAAATCAATTTAATAATTAATTCAACTAATATACATACAATCCATAATATCCAAGTAATATGCCATGCTCCAGTTAAGAAACTTGTTAATAGATATATAACTAAAAATAATGTTGCAACAATTTGTGTTGCTAATGCCTCTTCTTTACTTTCTGCTCCAATTGCTTCTATCTTTATACGACCATCATCTAACTTTTCAATTTCTTCTATTGTATCATTAATTGGAAATACTCTTTTAGTAATACTTGGATAATATATGTCTAGCCATTTTTCTTTATCATTTTCCTCTTTTTCAT
>CALXWN010000105.1:0-3402 GCA_944392415.1 uncultured Clostridia bacterium
TTTACCATCTTTAAAGGTAAATCTTCCATGCTATATAATTGCATAATTTTATGCCTAGAGCATTTTAAGATTTGAGTTAATTCTGTAATCGTATAATAGTCCTTATATTCATCATATTTTGTTTTATTATTCTGTTGAACTTTTCTATAACCTATAACTTTTTCTTCTACTTCTTTTATTGTTTCACTACTTATTTTATTTATAGGTATTATAAATATTTTATTCAATCTAGGATTATAAATAGCTAAATTCTTTATTTTAGAATATTTACCTTTATCTGAATGCATTCCCATTAAATAATAAACTAATAACTGCAGGGTTTGTGCGCTTCTAGGTTTATTTTTTGATACTTTAAAATCCCATAAAGTATCTTCTGTCATAAAATCAGCATCACCTACTGTTATAGTCTGAGTGTAACCTCCTTCAAAGGTCATACCTATTTCTTTTACTGGTCCATACTCATCATAAAATTTTTCTGTCCTTTCTATCATTGTTCTAATATTTTCTATTGTATCTTTGTCAGGATTAATATTTTCTACTGATTTATAATATTGTATACCAGCTCTAAAACAAACATCATATCCTACTAGTTTACATGCTGCTGAAATAGATTTATCGTCTATGCCATTAATTTCATTTAACAACTTATCCGCTTCACCTTCTTTTCCAATTATCTTGGCTCCTAAAATAGAAATTTTAAAGGCATCATTTTTGTTATCACCCATTTTCATTCTTGAAATATAATCTACAACTAGTCCTATAATATTAGCTGGTATATTTTCTATATTGTTTAGAGTTACTCCATCATTTAATTCTATTTCATCAAAACTACTTGGGTTTAAATATCCACCTCTAGGTTGTTTTATTTCTTTTATCCTACTTGTAACAGATGTCATATTATCTTCCCCCTTAGGCTTTATAAAATTTTTTAAGTTAAATATTTTATATCACTAATTCAATTTTAAAACAATACCTTGAAACTTTCTTTTATAGTCATTATTCCTTCTCCACCTCATACCCTGCAATTTTATATCCTCTCATTCTTCTTTCAAACATCTTATCCAAGACTTTCATATTATCCAAATAATCATAAACCATCACCTTATCTTTGCCCTCATGCTCTCTATGAAGTCTTCCTACATATTGGATAATTCTACCTTTCCAAGATACTGGCATAGTTAAAAATAAAGTGTCAAGCCTGCTATCATCAAAGCCTTCGCCTATTGAACTACTTGTTGCCAATATAATTCTAGGTCTGCTTTCTTCATCCGCTTCCTTTAATATATTTTGCACCTCACCTGCCTTCTTTTTTCCCATGGTTCCTTTATAAATTACTACAGGTATATCTAGCCCTTTTAACTTTTCATCCAGACCATCTTTTAAAATTTTTAAATGTTCTACTCTTTCAGTTAAAACTATAGGTATCCTTCTTTCTAATACGCTTTGCTTAATGTCTTCAATTATAATTTCATTTCTAAATACATTATTACACATATCATTAAGAAGCTCTGAAATTTGTAACTTCTGCTTTTCTTCTTCTCCAATGAATTTATATCCAGTATTTTTAACAATTACAATATGTTCCATTTCTCTATTTTGTTTTAGCTCACGGTTTGCAACTCTAACACGTATATCTCCACATTGCATATAGATAATTTTATGCAATCCGTCTTTTCTCGTTGGTGTTGCAGTTAGACCATAGACATATTTACTTCTTATTGCTTTCATTACTTGCTCAAAGCCATAAGCTGCCACATGATGACATTCATCTACAATAACTAAGCCATAATTTTTGACTAAGTCTTCCATATTTTCTTTTTTCGCCAAAGATTGAACACTCGCAATGTCTAATTTACCATTTAAATTTTCTTTGCTTGCACCTATTTGTCCTATTTCTTTTTTGTTTATATCTAAAAAATATGATAATCTTTCTTTCCATTGTTCTAAAAGATTATTTCTATTAACTAAAACTAAAGCATTAACTTTTAGCTTGGTAATAATTTTTGCTGCTATAACAGTTTTTCCGAATCCTGTTGTAGCGCACAATACTCCTGTATCGTATTTAAGTAATTCATTCATCACTTTTTCTTGCTTTTTATTTAACATTTCAACAAAATTATAATCAGTTTTTACTCCTAATTCTCTATTATCTTTTATAATTAACTTAACATTACTTTTCTCGCATATTGTTCTAATTTTGTCCATACACCCTCTAGGTAGTATTAGAAATCTTTCATCTTCTTCAAAACAACTAATAATTCTAGGTGTTTTATAAATAGGTAATCTCAATCTTTGTTTTTCATAAAATTCTGGATTTGTAAAGCTTGCCAATCTTTTTAAATATGATATTTCATTTGGCAAAAGCTTCAATTTTTTTACATATATTTGATTATCCAAAATGCATTCTATATTATTTGAAAATATAATATCTTTTATATTTTCTTTTTTAGGTATTTCATCATCCTCAATAATTTCTGTTGTTTCAGGTTCAGCAAAGTCTTCATTAGCATATTTTTCTACTATAGCATATATTTCGTCTTTTGCCATTTTTTTAATATTTGCTAATATTTCTATCTGATTTTTTTGAACATCAAAATATTTATCTACAAATACTGTATTCCCCTCTTTGCAACTTTCTCCTTGAAATGGTAATGCTATTAAATTTCCAAATCCACCTTTTGGCATTGTATCTTGATTAGGAAAAAGTCTATCATAAGAACTTAAATCTAAAGTTCCTTTTTCTATAGTTTTTGTTAACAATATATTACCCAATTTTCTAGCAACCTTTGCTAAAATAGTTTCTTCAAAAAATATCCAAACATGAGCACCGTTTCCAGACCTTGACCTTTCCACATAAATTGGTAGATTTAAATCATCACAAATGCTCCAAAAAGCCGATACATCCTTTTCATAAGTTTTTTTATCAAAGTCTATTGCTAAAAAGTTACAAACGTCTCCTAGTAATAACGGATATATTCCTATCCCTATTTCTCCTTTTAGATGCTTTAGCACAGTATCTTCAGTTAAAGGTACTAATTCTCTAAATGGACACTCACTACATTTAACTTTGGGCTTATCGCACTTAAATTTATTAAATTCATTTTTGCATACTGGTGCATAACCTGCTTTACCAGTCTTTTTGCTTATATACCTTTTAGCAAATACATCTGTCCTTCCTTTAAATACATTCATAAATATTTTTATTTTTTCTTCATTTGAAATAGCTTTGTTGCTTTCTATTTTAATTTTTTCTGGTTGTTTACCATATATTTTTTCTTTAAGTTCTTTGTTTTCTTTTTCCAGCTTTTCAATTAATTCTATCAGTTCTTGCCTATTCATATTTTCTAACAAAGCTATCACTCCAATCTTTACACATTTTTTATGCCAAAATAAATTAAAATA
>CALXWN010000106.1:0-3356 GCA_944392415.1 uncultured Clostridia bacterium
TTATCTGTTAAATCAAATATAATACTTTCTGACTTTTTTATACTTAGTGCATCTATATCCTCTTTTACAATCGTTCCACCATTTCCTGCATATTCTATGAGCTTTCGAAGTTCATTAATTATGTCACTCATATTTGTTCCAACACATTCTATAAAATAACTTGCTGTATTTTCAGCAATATTTACATTATATGCTTTTGCAATTGATTTTACTTTTGTTATTAGCTGCGGTAGTTTTTGTTCTTTAAATTCTTTTACTTCACCAATTTTACTGATAGTATTAAATAATGAATTTTTATCAGCTTCATTTTCTACAAATACAAGCTCAACTCCTTCTAAATTTGCAGCTTTTAAATAATCTGCCAATGTATCTGCTAAAGCATTTTTCTTTTTAAAAAGTCCTGTATTTTTTGCTATTATTAACTTAGTAGGAAATCCAAAGGCTGGTGTTTCTATATCTGATATTATATTTGACACATTATTCTCATCAACTTGCACATAGTTTATACCTAGCTGAATCTCTCCAAATTCTTTTTTTATTTTCTTTAAATATTCATTTCTTAAGTATTCATCTTCACCATACAATAAATAAATCATTTTATTGTTTTCCTTTCTAAGATTTTACTTTAGGGATAGTATTTTCGTAAAATTACAACGCTTTTGAAAATCTACTAGAATGGGCATGGCATATTGCTACAGCCATGCTGTCTGTTGTATCATCAAGTTTTGGAAGTTTATCTACTTTTAGTATTGATTTTACCATTTTTTGAACTTGAATTTTGTCTGCTCTTCCATATCCTGTTACTGCTTGTTTTATTTGAAGTGGCGTATATTCATATATTGGTACATTATTTTTTCTTGCTACAACTAGTACTATACCTCTTGCCTGTGCAACATTTATAGCAGTGGTTGTATTCGTGTTAAAAAATAACTCCTCTATTGATAATACTTCTGGTTTATATGTATCTAAAATATTTTGCATATCATCATATATTTTTACAAGTCTATCAGGAAAAGACTCACCTGCTTTGGTGAGTATTGCCCCTGAATCTATTAATGTAAAATGATTTCCTTTGTATTCTATTATGCTATACCCTGTTATTGCAAAACCCGGGTCAATTCCTAAAATTCGCATTTTTCACCTCTATTTTTTGTTTATTTAAGCAATAATATATGTTCTGAAGCTTTTAGCAAACGAAGCCTCGCGATCCTCGAAACTTGTTCGAGGTCGCCCTGAACCTTTTTCTCGTATAAAGGCTAAGTGACGCGTGCGAGCGCTGAGCAAAGCGAACCGCGAAGTAAATGCGGAAGAATGTATATTAGAGCTCAGGTAAATAATAAATTTTAATGTTTATCCAACAAAATTCTAAATACTTCTGCTACGCTCCAAGCCTGAGCATATGCTCCTTTACCTACCCAAGGTTCGCACGAATCATATATTTCACAAATACTTCCAACTGTATTTCCTTTTGTAAGTTCATAAGTAAATGTATTTGCTGTGTTTACTCTAAATTGTGTTAATGTATTTATTAATTTTTGTTTACTCTCTTCATTTTTTTCTGCTTTTATTAAATTTTTGAGAGCATTGTAATACTGTCCAAGAAGCCATGGCCATGTTATGCCTTGATGATATTTGCTATCTCTTTCTTCTGGCGAGCCTTCATAAATTGCACTAAATCCCGGCTCTCCTGAAGCTAAAGTTTGCAATCCATATCTATTTAATAGTTTCTGCGTTACTGTAACAAATACTTCTTTTGCCATATCTTTGTCACAATCAAGTACAGGATATGTTAAGCTTAAAGCAAATATTTGATTTGGTCTTATTTTATCATCTCCAAGAACGTCATACAAGCATTTTTTATATGGGTTATAAAATCTTTTTACAAAAGATTTTTGACAATTTTTTGCCAGCATTCCATATTCATAATATCTTATCATTTTCATATAATGTTTTGATATATCTTGCATCACTCTTAATGCATTATACCACATTGCGTTTATTTCTACTGCTTTACCGTTTCTAGGTGTAACAGGAATTCCTCTAACTTTTGCATCCATCCATGTGTTTTGAGTATTCATTGTTCCTGATGAAATAAGATAAGTTTTTTCATCAAATCTAATATTATTGCCATCTAAATTTGTTCCATCTATATAGTTGTCAATTATTCTAATCATTTTTCCATATAAATGTTCTCTTACAAAGTTATAATCTCCTGTATATTCCAAATATTTTTGAACTGCCTCAAATAGCAAAAGTGAGGCATCTGCACTATTATATAAGGCATGTCCATCATATTCATCAAATCCATTTGGAACAATTCCTTGCTTCGTTCTTCTTATTAAAGTAAGTAAAACTTCTCTTGCAATGTCATATTTTTTAGATATAAGTAAAAGTCCTTCAAAAGCGATTAAAGTATCTCTTCCCCAGTCTAGAAACCATGGGTATCCTGCAATTATTGTATGCAATTTCATACTTGGTCTATACACTATAAAATTGTCCGATGCCACCATGTATTCATTAACTAGGTCAATATAGCTTTGCTTTTCCTCATCCTCTTTTGGTAACTTTTTAAAATCGATTAAACCTGACTTTTTTATTTGCTCATTTATTCTTTTTTTCTCATTTTCTATAATTTTAGTTCCACTTAATCTTTGTAATTCTTCTAAACCATTTCCAGTTTCTCCATCAAGTGAGCAGAAAAAGACAATTTCTTTATCCTCATTTGGCTTAATTTCGACCTCAAATGTTCCTGGTACAGCATGATTTTCTTCTGCATCAAATCCTCTTAAAGCCTCTCTTTGATAGAACATTGAATAAAAGATATTATCAATATATTCTTTGTATTTTGCACCTTCTACATATAGGTTTATTTTTCCCTTATTTTCTCCAAAATCTAATTGAACTTTATCTCTATTTATTTTTTGGGTATATCTAAATTTTAAATCATGAGTTTCTGCATGAAAATCTCTAAAGTTGACTATTGGTGTAAGCAATAATTTAGCTTTAGCCTTTTGATTTATTACTCTGTATACAATTACAACTGTATTTTTACCATGGAGCATACATATTGATTTTTCTATAATTACATTTTTTACTTTGTAAGTATAAATTGGAATTATAGTTTTTTCAAATTTTTGCATATATTTATATCCTTCTGTTGTAACTCCACCTGAAGTGTTTGAATAAAGATTATATTTTTTTCCATTTAGTTCAATGCTTTCATCTACTTTAGATAATATCAGTTTTCTTAAGCCCGGTGGATTGCATGCAGCAATTAGCAATCCATGATATCTTCTAGTATTTAGCCCCATATCTGTTGATGAGGCAAATCCACCAATTCCATTTGTTATTACCCA
>CALXWN010000107.1:0-3312 GCA_944392415.1 uncultured Clostridia bacterium
AAAATTAATCTAGAAATATAATAATAGGGCATATTCATAAGTCCTAGGAAAGGAATATAAAATATGAAAGAATTTAATGATAGTTTAGTACCTTATGTAATAGAACAATCAGCAAGAGGAGAAAGATCATATGATATTTTCTCAAGATTATTAAAAGATAGAATAATATTTTTAAGTGAAGATGTTAATCAAACATCAGCAAGTTTAGTAATAGCACAAATGCTATTTTTAGAGTCGGAAGACCCAGATAAAGAAATATCATTATACATAAATTCACCTGGAGGATCAGTTTCAGATGGATTTGGTATAGTTGATACAATGAACTATATCAAATGCCCTGTAACAACAATATGTGTTGGTATGGCAGCTAGTATGGGTGCTGTACTATTAACTTGTGGTGAAAAGGGAAAAAGATTTGCAACACCAAATGCAGAAATACTTATTCATCAACCATTAATTGGTGGTCAAGGCGGAGGTATTTCAGGTCAAGCAACAGAAATAAAAATTCATGCAGACCAAATGATTAAAACAAGAGAAAAAATAAATAAATTATTAAGTGAAAGAACAGGTCAACCAATTGATGTAATTGAAAGAGACACAGAAAGAGACCATTACATGACAGCACAAGAAGCTCTTAAATATGGCTTAATTGATGGAATTATGGATAAAAGGAAATAATTACGATATAATATGAACATAAGAAAATTTGACTATGAAAGGAAAGATTTAAAATGCCAAAAAAGACTCAAAGTATAAGATGTTCTTTTTGTGGAAAACCACAAGAAAGTGTTCACAAAATGGTTGCAGGACCAGGAGTATATATTTGTAATGAATGTATACAAGTATGCAACAACATATTAGAAACAGATGATTATGAAGAATTTGATGATAGATATACATTGAATGAAGAAGAAAAATTACCTACACCAGAAGAAATAAGAAAGATTTTAGATGAATATGTTATAGGTCAAGATGAAGCTAAAAAAACATTATCAGTTGCAGTATATAATCACTATAAACGTATAAATAGTGAAGAAGAAAAATCAGAAGATGATGTAGAAATACAAAAAAGTAATGTACTTTTACTTGGACCAACAGGCTGTGGTAAAACATTTTTAGCTCAAACACTTGCTAAAATATTAAAAGTTCCATTTGCAATAGCAGATGCAACAACATTAACAGAAGCAGGATATGTTGGCGAAGATGTTGAAAATATTTTACTTAAATTAATTCAAGCAGCAGATTATAATATAGAAAAAGCTGAAAAAGGAATTATATATATAGATGAAATAGATAAAATTTCAAGAAAATCTGAAAATCCATCTATAACAAGAGATGTTAGTGGAGAAGGTGTTCAACAAGCACTTCTAAAAATTATAGAAGGCACAGTTGCATCAGTTCCACCTCAAGGAGGAAGAAAGCATCCACACCAAGAATTCCTACAAATAAACACTTCTAATATATTATTTATATGCGGAGGAGCTTTTGAAGGATTAGACAAAATTATTGGTGAAAGAATTGGTAAAAAAGCTATTGGATTTGGCACAAATATACAAAGTGCTAAAGAAATAGACAAATACAAAGTATATGAACAAATGTTACCACAAGATTTACTTAAATTTGGATTAATTCCAGAATTTGTAGGTAGATTACCAATTATAGCAACATTACGCGAATTAGATAGAAATGCTCTTATAGACATCATGACAAAACCTAAAAATGCTTTAGTAAAACAATACAAAAAATTACTTCAAATAGATGGAGTTGACTTAGAGTTTACGGGGGAAGCATTGGAGGCAATAGTAGATAAAGCAATAGAAAGAAAAACAGGTGCAAGAGGATTACGTTCAATAATGGAAGAAACTATGAGAGATGTAATGTATGACATACCTTCAAATCCTAAAATTGTAAAATGCACTATTACAAAGGAAACAGTTGAAGGAACTGAAAAGCCAGATGTTGTTATTGATGAAAATAGGGTTGAAAAACCTAAGAAAGTCAAAAGACAAAAAACTGAGGCAAAAGAGACAGCGTAATATAGCAATAAAGAAAAATAGAAACGGTTTTATAATCAAAAATTGCCAAATTAAATATAAAATAATAAAGCCGGGGAGCAGGTGCTCCCCGGCTTTTGTGTTTTACTGCGGATCACCAAAAAGGTAATGCAAGCAGTATCGGGATAACGTTGCGGAAACGTTTTCTACCTCTTCGACATCACCCTTCTCTTTGTTCAATGTCACAAGCTTTATAGCTTTGGCCTTCAACTTTTTAGTGCGAGATTGAGTGTCTTCGAATATAAACTCAACAGAGATTAATCTGCTAGAGTGTTTCCGCGGATTTGCCTTTAGGTAGTCTGCAAGTAAACGAGTCACAAGTCCACGCTCACCATACAGAGAAACCATGTCAAATCCTAAGCTCTTCATGTCTAGGTAGACTGCGGACATCAGTTGCAAGTCGCCGACTGTGGTCTGCCCACAGAAGTTGCTTGCATACAACGACCCCACCAGGATGTCGAAGAACTTTTCGGTCGTAATGACCTTCTCATCTGAGTTGATGGAGAGGCCTGATTGTTTTACAACCATTTTATTATACACCTCCTAAAGGGTAATACTTATATTATAGCACAAATAGTTGTATTTGGCAAATTTGACATAATACAAATTTACGATACCTGCCTTTAGGAATGTTTTTTAGTGGCATTTCCAAAACATAAATATAAAATTATTAAAATTTTAATTGAAACATATGGCATCAGCTGATATAATATGAGAAAAGTTACTAGGTTTTAACATATTAGCCAAGTAAAAATATTACTATTTTAAATAATAAAAGGGGAAAATTATGAACACAATTTTATTAGTAGAAGACAGCGAATCAATAATAATGGGATTAAAATATTCACTAGAGCAAGAAGGATTTAGAGTGACCTCAGCAAAAACAATTGAAGAAGCAGAACTAGCCTCAAATTATGATTTAATATTACTAGATATAACATTGCCAGATGGAAATGGATTTGATTTTTTTAAAGAAGTAAAGAAAAAGGAAGATGTACCAGTAATATTTTTAACAGCACGAGATGAAGAAATAGACATAGTAAAAGGGCTAGATTTAGGAGCAGAAGATTATATAGTTAAGCCATTTAGGGTTAAAGAATTAATTTCAAGAATAAAGGTAGCACTTAGAAGATACAATAAAATTACTTCAAATATAATAGAATGTAATGGTATAACACTTGACACAGAAAATATGGAAGTAAGAAAAGATGGACAAAGAATTGAACTTACTAGTTTAGAATTCAAAATACTCTTAATG
>CALXWN010000108.1:0-3266 GCA_944392415.1 uncultured Clostridia bacterium
AAATGATAAATAATATACTAATGATAATACTCGGATTTGTACTTTTAGTTGTTGGAGCAGATATGTTAGTTAAAGGTGCTAGCAATATAGCTAAAAAGTTTCATATTCCTGAAATGTTAATTGGATTAACTATTGTAGCTATTGGTACATCTGCTCCAGAACTTATTATAACAATTACATCGACACAAAGTTTCGGCACTGACTTAATAATTGGTAATGCTATTGGAAGTAATTTGTGTAATCTTCTATTGATTCTAGGTCTTATGGCTGTTATAAGACCAGTAAAGATAGACAAAGAAGCTAGGAATTTTCATATTCCAATGGCCTTTTTGGCAAGTCTTGTTATTCTTTTAATGGGTTTAGGCATATTAGGAAATAATACTCAATATATAAATCAAAGAGAAGGTTTTTTCTTGATTATATTGTTTATAGTATATTTTTCTTATCCCATCATAAAGGAGTTTGAAGATATAGTTAATTCTTATAAAAAAGAAAAATTAGAAAGGCAAAATTCTAGTAATAAAAATTCCAAAAAGAAAAAAATTAATATTCCATTTTCTTTATTATTAATAGTTGTAGGAGTGTTTTTATTAAAATATGGTGGAGATTTTGTTGTAGATTCTGCAACAAATATCGCATTATATTTTAATATATCTGAAAGAGTAATTGGTTTAACTGTAGTCGCTATAGGTACTGCCCTACCTGAGCTTATTACATCTATTTTTGGCATAATACGTAAAAATACTGATTTGGCAGTTGGAAATTTAGTAGGTTCTTGCGTTCTTAATTTATTCTTAATTTTAGGGATTGGAGCAATGATTACACCACTTGAATTCACACCTGATTTTATACAAAACTTAATTTTACTTTGTAGCATGACTCTTGTTTTGTGGTTATTTATTTTTATGGGTAAAAAAGATAATATAACTAGACCAAAAGGATTGGTTTTGTTAGGTGTATTTGCTCTATATATGGTTAGTTTATTTGTTTATTAAAATACTATCATTTTTTATTTTAATATTTACGTAAATGAAAAAAATATTTTTATACTTGCTTCTTTTTCTATCACAAAAACTCAGAGTTATAATACTCTGAGTTTTTTGTATACTTTTTATAATATTATCTCTTACTAAATTGTGGAGCTTTACGAGCTTTTTTAAGACCATATTTCTTTCTTTCTTTCATACGTGGGTCTCTTGTTAAGAATCCGTTTGATTTTAATACTGGTCTATATTCTGCATTTGCTTCATTAAGAGCTCTTGCTATACCATGACGTACAGCACCAGCTTGACCGCTGAATCCGCCACCTTGAACTTTAGCTATTACATCATATTTTGATAATGTATTTGTAACTGTTAAAGGTTGTTTTACTATTACTCTTAATGTTTCTTCTCCAAAATATTCGTTTATATCTTTTCCGTTTACAGTTATATTGCCTTTTCCTTCTACAAGTCTAACTCTAGCAATTGAGCTTTTTCTTCTACCTGTACCTAAGAATACAACTTTTTCTGATTTTGCCATCTTCTATTCCTCCTAATTAAAATTTCCATACTTCAGGTTTTTGTGCTGCATTTTCATGCTCTTGACCTGCGTATACTCTTAATTTTGTTAACATTTGTCTTCCTAAGCTGTTATGTGGAAGCATACCTTTTACTGCAATCATCATAGCTTTTTCTGGTTTTTGTTCCATCATATCTTTTGCTAAAGTTTTTCTCATATTTCCAATATATCCTGTAAAATGAGTGTAAACTTTTTGATTTAATTTTTTTCCTGTTAAAACTGCTTTTGCACAGTTAATTATAATTACATGATCGCCATTGTCCATATTTGGTGTAAATGTTGGCTTATGTTTTCCTCTTAATAATTTTGCTGCTTCTGCTGCAACTCTACCTAAAGATTTGCCTTCAGCATCAATTATATACCATTTTCTTTCAATTTCACTTTTCTTAACACTGTATGTAGTATTATTCATGGTAAAATTATCCTCCATTCAAAATTAATAATTTATATGAAACCATATAAAGCCAACCGGGGAATTGCTTTATAGGACATATTCAAATTCGCTATATTATTTTATTACATATTCGCAAAAAAGTCAAGTATTTTTTAATAGTTTGCTTTAGTTTCCATAATTTATTTAATATTTAAAATTAAATCTTCCTTTTTTGTACAAAATAACAACAAAATGCCATAAATGAATCAGGCAATATTTTTGCACATATTCTAACTAAGCCTATATACCACGAATTAAAAATAATTTTTCTTCCTTTAAACATTTTTGCTACTGCCTTTCTTGCCACAACCGAACTTTCTGCTTCTGGTGAATTAAATTTTACATCAGCCACTTTTTGAAAATTTGTTCTTACAGGTCCTGGACATAATACACTCAACTTTACATGTGATTTATCCATTTTTAGTTCTCTTTGGACACCTTCTGTAAGCCTAACCACATAAGCTTTACTTGCATAGTAAGTTGCCATTAAAGGTCCTGGCATAAATCCTGCAATTGATGCAACATTCATTATATATCCATTATCATTTATGCACATATCTTTCAAAAATAACTTCATAAGAATATGCAAAGCTGTAATATTTGTATCAATTATTTGTTCTTCTTTTTCTAATGTTGTATCTGTAAATCTGCCACAAGTGCCTAGTCCTGCATTGTTTATTAATACATCAATATTTTCAAATTCTTTTTTAACTTCGTTATGCAATTTTACACAATTATCTTTATTTGTTAAATCAACTACTTTTATATAAACTTTTACATTATATTCTTCTTCTAATTTTTCTTTTAATTCTCTCAACGCCTTTTCATTTCTTGCAACAATTATTAAATCATATTTTCTTTTTGCAAGTTCTCTAGCAATATCTCTTCCTATTCCTGAAGAAGCTCCTGTAATTAAAGCAATCATTTTTTACATCTCCACAATCTTTTCCCAAGGTAAATTTTCTTTTCCAAAATGACCATAGTTTGTAGTCAATTTATAAATTGGTCTTTGTAAATCTAAATAATTAATAATTCCTCTTGGTGTTAAATCAAATTTTTCTACCTTGCTAATTATTTCATTAGATGGTATTGTTTCAGTACCAAAAGTATCTACAAAAATTGAAACTGGTCTTGCAACACCTATTGCATAAGATAACTGTATTTCACATTTTTTTGCATATCCATTTGCAACAATATTTTTGGCTAAAAATCTTGCCATATACGATGCACTTCTATCTACTTTTGTTGGATCTTTTCCTGAAAAAGCTCCTCC
>CALXWN010000109.1:0-3212 GCA_944392415.1 uncultured Clostridia bacterium
TTTCCCTTAACTTTAATATGTATATTTAAAGTATTATTTAATGGCTTAAAGATATTTGAAGTTATAGAAGATTTTTGCGTGCCTTGTGCTATTTCGTCATTTAATGAATTCTCTTTTTCTGGATTTTCAAGCTCGCTATTTCTTAAGAAGGCTCTTGCCATAGGATTTTTACTTGAAAAATACGAAAGAATATTTGGCCATTCTTTGTAGATTGGTGGATTTTCGTCTTTAGTTTTGTTAATAACCATCTCCTGTCCACTACTTATTTGTTCATCTTCATTTTCAGTAATTTCAGCATCATCTTCCGCTTTATCTTTTAGATGAATTTTCAAATCTACACCTGAAACATTAAAACGCTTAATTGCATATTTTTCAAAATTACTAATTTCATTTATATCTATATAATTATCTGCATTCAAAAAAATTTCAAGTTTATTAGTTTTTCTATGTAAATTAACGTTTTCTATTTCTGCATTAGAAAAAGCAAAACTATTAGAACTATAATCTACAAATACATTTTTTATCATTTTAACTTCTGTATTTACTTGATTCATTTTTTGCCCCCAAAAATTTTTGTTTTTTCAAATTAGATAAATTTGCCATAGCGCTATATTTTACCTGATTTTGCCCAAAATGTATACAGGCAAATTTATATAATTTGAAAATCACATAATTCGTAGTATGTCATTATACGCCACAAATACCGAAAATACTATTAGTACAAAAAATCCTGCTGATTGAATTTTTAATTCAGTTTCTTGTTTAAGTGGTTTTCTTCTTATTGCTTCTATTATTAGTAATAAAGCTTTTCCTCCATCTAAAGGTACAAATGGTAGTAAATTTGTTATTCCAAGCGAAATGGATACTATTGAAAGTAGGTAAACAAACTGTGCTACGCCTGATGTTTGTGACACCATTTGAGATATACCAACAGGTCCCATAATATCGTTTATTGATACATTTCCGGAGAAAAGCTGAACTATACTATCAAACATTGCATATATAAGATTTCCTGTACTATTCCACGCGTACGATAGTGAACTAATAAAATTTGCTTCATATACTATCATATATTGGACAAAAATTAAAATCATATATGCAATAAGTCCAAATATAATATTAACAGTTGCACCGGCTACAACTATAGCAAATCTTTTTGGTATGCTCGCTTTACTAAAAGAGCCTTCTTTGTCAGAATGCTCTTCTTCTCCTTCCATATTACAAAATCCCCCACAAGGTATTAGCCTAAGTTCATATTTTGTTTCTTTTCCTTGCTTTGACCATATTTTAGGTCCAAATCCAACAGAAAATTCATTAACTCTAACCTTGCAAAGTTTTGCAACTATAAAATGTCCACCTTCATGGATAATAATTAAAAAACCTAATAAAAATATAATTTTTATTGCAGTTATAATAAAACCCAAAATTGTCCTCCAAATTCATAATTTGCCATTTATGACTTATTTGTTATATTATAAAATTTATATTACTAATTTCATAAAAAATTACATTCCTTTCCAAGGCACACATAGCTATGAATGTAATTTCTTTCAAACTATACTTTTGGTATTACAATATACTAAAAAGTATATATGCAAATGGAAGTACAAATATGATGCTATCTATTCTATCAAGCATTCCTCCATGTCCGGGAATAAGCTCACTAAAATCTTTTATTTCACAGTATCTCTTTATGCTTGACGCTGCTAAATCACCTATTTGACCAACAATACTTAGTACTGCCATAATACACCCTATTAATAAATAATTTATTCCTACACCCCATATAGTATTACACAAAATAGCAAAAAGTATACCAAGCAATATTGCTCCAACTACTCCAGCGACAGCTCCTTCGACTGTTTTATTAGGACTAACAGCTGTTAATTTATGCTTTCCAAAGTGTCTTCCTATAAAGTAAGCAAATATATCACTTCCCCAAGAAGCGATTAAAACAAACCATATTAATATTTTTCCATTTAAACCATGATCTAATTCCATATCTCTAACCAAAGATAAATATATTAGCATTAAAGGTATATAGCAAATACCTAGCATGGTTACAGCAATATCTGTTACTGTCTTTTTTCCTTTAGATAAAACCAATTCTGCAAATAATACTACTAACGAAACTGGTATAATTGCGATTAGATTACTTGTAAGTAATCTTTCATCTACAAAATGTGTAAAAGCAATTAAAATGCAATAAATATACCCCAAATACTGTGATGGATTAGCCTTATTCGTAAATTTGAAACAGTGAAAGTACTCATACATACTTATACAAGCTATAATCGCTGTAAAAATATCCATAATTATTGTATTTGAAAATATAAGTATAATTGCAAGAACTGGAAGTGCAATTACTCCTGTTATAGTCCTCTTAATTGTCTTAGCCCTTTTTTCTTTTTCCATTTTTAAAATTTCCTTCCGATTTTATTGGATACAATTTTCCTATTACATTTTACATAGTTTAAAATGCAATATATACTAATATTTATAAAATCTTTTTTATAATATTACTTGCCGACTCTTCTGTGTCTTTTTGAAAATTCTTCTATTGCCTTATCTATATCATCTGTTGTAAAATCAGGCCAATATTTATCTAAAAACATAAACTCCGAATATGTTATTTGCCAAGGTAGAAAGTTACTTGTTCTTAACTCTCCACTTGTGCGAATAAGTAAATCTGGGTCAGGCAAGCTTGCTGTATACAAATTATTTGAAATAGTATCTTCTGTAATATCTTCTATATTTAGCTTGCCATCTTTAACCTGCTGTGCAATCTTTTGAGTTGCTTTAACAATTTCATCTCTGCCACCATAGTTAAAAGCAATATTAAATTTAAGACCAGTATTATTTTTTGTCTTCTCTTCCATTTGAATCATTTTTGTTTTAATTTCTTCTGGCATATTTTTTTCTCTATCACCAATAACTCTTAATTTAATATTTTCTAGGTCTGCTGTTTTCAAGAATTTGTCTAAATACATATTAAGAAGTAGTAAAATTGCTCCTACCTCTTCTTTTGTTCTTTTCCAGTTTTCAGTTGAAAAAGCATATACAGTCAAAGCTTCTATTCCAATTTTATTACAATATTTTGCAACAGTTTCTAATACTTCTGCACCTTTTTTATGTCCAAAACTACCATCTAATTTATGTTCTTTTGCCCATCTTCTATTGCCATCCATAATTATGGCTATGTGTCTAGGCAT
>CALXWN010000110.1:0-3204 GCA_944392415.1 uncultured Clostridia bacterium
TATTATATGCAAAATTTAGTACCAAATAAAGAATATGCAATGTCTGCTGTTATTGGCTTAGATTCTAGTAAAATTGAAGAAATTTGCTCAAAACATGAAACAAATGGAGAATTTGTAGTACCTGCAAATTATAACTACAGTATGCAAACAGTAATATCAGGAGAAGCAAGAGCGATAGAAAGCGTATCTACAGAACTAAAAGAGCTAGGTGCTAAAAGAGTAATACCACTAAAAACATCTGGACCATTCCATACAAAAGCACTAGAAGAAGCAAGCAAAGAATTTTATAAAGATTTACAAAAAGTAGAGTTCAAAGCAGGAAATGGTGTAAATGTAATAAAGAACCTTGATGGAAGTATATATAAAGTAGGAGATAATTTCGCTGAAATATTATCTAAACATATTGTAAGTCCTGTAAGATTTGATAAAGCATTAAATATATTTAAAAATGAAAATGTAGATTCATTTATAGAAATTGGACCAGGAAAATCAATGACAGGATTTATAAATAAAGAAAAATTAGAAGGTTTAGCTTTGAATGTACAAAAAGTAGAGGATTTAGAAAAATTAAAATAAATTTTACTTTTGGGACGGTCCTTTTTGTAAAATATTTTACGATAGGGACAGACCAAAACGTAAAAAAGAAAGGAATTGAAAAATGGAAGAGAATAAAGTTGCGTTAATTACAGGTGGAACAAGAGGTATAGGTAAGGCTATAGCTAAAAAGTTTGCTGAAAATGGTTATAACTTAGTTATAAATTATGTTTCAGAAAATACTGATTTAGAAAAATTAAAAAATGATATAAATAGTAAAAATGAGATATTATTTGTAAGAGCAAATGTTGGAGATTTTGCATCTTGCGAAGAATTAGTAAAACAAGCAATAGATAAGTTTGGAAAAATAGATGTATTAATTAACAATGCAGGAATTACAAGAGATAATCTGATTATGAGAATGAAAGAAGAAGATTTTGACAGTGTAGTTAATACAAATTTAAAAGGAACATTTAATGTTACAAAAAATGTAGTTCCATATATGATGAAAAAAAGAAGCGGGAAAATAGTTAATGTATCATCAGTTGTTGGATTAAGCGGAAATGCTGGTCAATGCAATTATGCAGCTTCAAAAGCAGGTATAATAGGATTTACAAAAAGCATAGCTAAGGAATTAGCAAGTAGAAACATATTAGCGAACTGCGTAGCACCAGGCTTTATAGATACAGACATGACAGAAGTTTTAAATGATAGTGTAAAAGATAATATAAACAATCAAATACCATTAAAAAGAATGGGAACTGCTGAAGAAATAGCAAAAGCTGTTTACTTTTTAGCAGGAGAAGATAATACATACATAACAGGTCAAGTTTTAAATATAGATGGCGGAATGTTAATGTAAAATAATACTAAAAATTTGATTTTTACGAAAAGGACCGTCCCAAACGTAAAAAGAAAGGAAAATTAAAATGGACAGAAGAGTTGTAGTTACAGGAATGGGAGCAATAACTCCTATAGGAAACAATGTAGACGAATATTGGAAAGGATTGCAAGAAGGAAAATGTGGTATTGATACTATTACTGCATTCGATACTTCTGACTTCAAAGTAAAATTAGCAGGAGAGGTTAAAAACTATAATCCCGAAGAATATTTTGATAAAAGGTCAGCTAGAAGATTAGATAAATTTGCTCAATTTGCAATGATAGCAGCAAGAGAAGCTATGAAAGATAGCAAAATGACAAAAGAAAATACTGATTTTGAAAGAGTTGGTGTTTTTATAGGTTCTGGTATGGGTGGATTAGATACAATTGAAAAAGAATTAAATGTATGCTTTGAAAAAGGATATGATAAAATTTCACCTATGTTTATACCAATGGTTATTTCAAATATGGCTACTGGAAATGTTGCAATTGATTTAGGATTAAAAGGAGAATCTTTTTCTATAGCTACTGCTTGTGCAAGTGCAACTCATTCAATTGGAGAAGCTTATAGAGCTATAAAACATGGTTACCAAGATGCTGTATTTACAGGAGGAACAGAAGCTTCTATAACTAAATCTGGTCTAGCAGGATTTACAAATATTAAGGCTTTAACTCAAACTACAGATAAAAATAGAGCAAGTATTCCTTTTGATAAAGAAAGAAGCGGATTTGTAATGGGAGAAGGAGCTGGCGTTCTAGTATTAGAAGAATTAGAACATGCTAAGAAAAGAGGAGCAAAAATATATGCTGAAATAGTTGGATATGGTGCTTCTTCAGATGCATACCATATTACATCTCCTGCACCTGGTGGAGAAGGTGGAGCCAGAGCAATGGTTAATGCAATTAAAGATGCAGGAATTGAACCTAAGGATATTACATATATAAATGCTCACGGAACATCAACACATCTAAATGATTCTTGCGAGACTTCTGCTATAAAAACAGCTTTGGGCGAGAGTAGTAAAAATGTAATGGTAAGCTCAACAAAAGGAAATACAGGACATTTACTTGGAGCAGCAGGAGCTGTTGAAGCAATTGCTTGTGTAAAAGCAGTTGAAGATGATTTTGTACCACCTACAATTAATTACAAAGTTCCTGATGAAGAATGTGATTTAGATATAGTACCTAATAAAGGAAGAAATACAAAAGTTGAATATGCTATGTCAAATTCTTTAGGATTTGGCGGACATAACAGTTCAATAATTTTCAAAAAATTTGAAGACTAATAATGTTCAAGAACATATATTGAAGCAAAAATAAAAATCAAAGCTGTAAATTGCATTAATAAAGCGGTTAAATTTATAAAAAAGAAAGGATGTTAAATTTAATGGAATACAAAGATATTAAAGAAATAGTTAAAGATATGGGAGAGTCTAAAATTGATGAATTAAAAATAGAATTCCCTGATGGAACTAAAATAAGTATGAAAAAAAATGACCAAAAAGTTGTGTATAAGGCTGAACCAGAAGTACATGAGGTGGTAATTCCACAAACTTCAACAGTAAGTACTATTGTGAATGCTAACTCTGAAAATAAAGTAGAAGAAAACTACAAAGAAATAAAGGCTCCTATGGTAGGAACATTTTACAGCAAATCATCTCCAACAGCAAAACCTTTTGTAAGTGTTGGCGACAAAGTAAAAAAAGGAGATGTTGTTTGTATAATTGAGGCTATGAAGCTTATGAATGAAATAGAAAGTGAATTTGATGGCGAAATAGTTGAAATTTG
>CALXWN010000111.1:0-3201 GCA_944392415.1 uncultured Clostridia bacterium
AAAAAAGTGGTATGGTAGAATATACCAACGAGTTTTCGGCACATGCAAAAGCTGATGAAATTATCCGTTTCCTAACAGAGTTCCGCAATCTAAAACTCGTCTTAGTAACTCACGGAGAGGAACAAAGCAAGGATATGCTTGCCAGTAGAATTGTAAAGGAGGTCAAGCCTAAAGCAGTAGGAATTTTTGACAGTAGGTATTTGTTTAGAGTAAATGCCTATGGGGTCGTAAAAACAATGAGCACAAAATATTTGTAAACAAAAAGTAAGAATTTCAAACATTTTAATTAAACGCCTAACCCTAGCCTTACTGGTATTTCCAGTAAGGCTTTTCCTTTAATTAAAAGAAGTTGAAAACTAATATAATAAAAATCGAATATTTAGCTTGTTTTTTCATTGCCTAATTTTTGGCTAGTAACAGCAAAGCTTAATCTTCATATAATAATAGTAGGAGGAGTCTTTATGTTACTAAATATAGCAAGAGCTGAAATAAGAGGTGGAAAAAAGTATCCTAGAATTAGAGGGATTGTAATCTTTAGACAAACTGGAAAAGGTGTGCTAATAACTGCAAAAATATATAATTTACCAACAACAATAGGCAAATGCAATAAAAGAATATTTGGATTTCACATACACGAAGGAAGTTCGTGCACAGGAAATAAAAATGATGAATTTGCGAATGTACTAGCACATTATAACCCAGGAAACTGCAATCATCCTCACCATGCAGGTGATTTACCACCACTATTTGAAAATAAAGGATATGCATATATGAATGTTTTAACAGACAGATTTACGTTAAAAGAAGTAATAGGTAAGGCAGTAGTAATTCATAGTATGCCAGATGATTTTACAAGCCAGCCATCTGGAAATTCGGGAGAAAAAATTGCCTGTGGAATCATAAAATAGATTTTATGATTAATAAAAAATATTGTTTGTATTGATGCTTTCATCAAAAGAGGGTATTTAATAAAACACTTGACATATTGTGGCAAAAATGCTAATATGTTAAGTGTATTTTTGTTGTAAAGGAAAAACTATGATTTATTTATATTATTTAATACTATTTATTTCAATATTTTACACAGTAAAAAGAGTTATATCAAAAATTATTACACATAAAATAATGCACATAATTTCAGATAATTAAAATATTAATTCAATTTAAAAACACAGTTAATAAAGCCTAATTGCTATTTATGATAAGTCTCATTATTATTAATTTTAAAAGCTCTATATATTTGCTCGAGCAAAAAGACTCTTATTAATTGATGAGGAAAAGTCATTTTTGAAAAACAAATTGACTCTTTACAATTGTATCTAACTTTATTATTAAAGCCTAGAGATCCACCAATAACAAAATTAATTGTACTATTAATTTGTTGAATATCCTGTAGTTTTTTGGCAAATTCAGGAGAAGATAATTCTTTGCCTTTTAAGTCTAAACAAATATTATATCCATCATTAGAAAGATGAGAAAGAATATCGTCACTTTCAGCATTTATAACTTGAGTTTCAAGTGAAGAATTTGCTTTATCAGGTATCTTTTTATCAGGCAATTCTGTAAAATTTAAATTACAATATCTAGAAAGTCTTTTGCTATATTCATTTATAGCATCTTTTAAATATTGTTCCTTTAGTTTGCCTATACAAATAATGTTTATATGAAGCATTATAATAACATCCTTTCGAATTTAATATAAATTATTATAACACATAATAAAAAATGTGAAAATATACAAATAAAGGTAACATAAAGCACTTGCATTTTCTAACATAATATGGTATAATAATTACATTGGTGATGAAAGAGAGGAGTCACAATATAAATGAATAAAATATTAGATAAAATATTAGATAAAATAAAAAAATATGGAAAATCATTGACTAGCATGTTTGAAGTAAGAGATGATGGAGAATATGTGCCTTGGCTTGACCCAGAATCTCAAGAAGGACAGGCTTTATTAAAAGATACACAAAATGCACTAAAAGGTAAATTAGAACCTGCTAATGATGAACTAGATGAAGAGAGTAAAAAAGTATTATTGGAGGCACAAAATGAAGTTAACGAATTAGCTCAAAGAAGAGATACTGGAAATGCAGGAAAAAATACAAGAAAATTGGGTAGCAAAATAGCTTTTAAATCTGTTAGAGGTGCAAGCCCAAAAGATGTATCTGAAAAATTAGAAGTTCATCAAGATAGAGCAAGTGATGAAGATAGAACTAACTAAATAATTTTTTATTAATAATAACCTGTAAAAGGGTTATTATTTTTTTGTAACAATACGAAAAATGCTTGAAAAATTTAAAAAAATATATTAGTATATAATTAGTTAGTAAAAAAGTGAAGGAAGATGAAGATGCAAAAGATTAAAAATGAAAAAGGAATTACTTTGATAATATTAATAATAACAATAGTAGTATTAATACTAATAAGTGTTCCAGTAATAGTAAATACAACAGATGTCCAAGAATTACAAAGATATTCATACTTTAAAGGAGATATAGATAAGCTAAGAGAAACAATAGAAACAACATACATGGATTCAACAGACTTATCAACTATTGGTCCATTATATACTGGTGATCTTAGCTTTTTGAATTTGAAGCAAGGTGATGAAACAGTAAAAAATCCAAATGATGATTCATATTACTATGTAATAAGTCTTAATGAACTAAATTCACATGTAAACTCACAAATAAGTCTAAAATATGGAGAAGGAAACAAACAAGAAAATTATACAAATAATCAATATAGTGGTGATAATGTATATATTATAAATGCCAAATCAAAAACCATATATTATACAAATGGGATAAAATACAAAGATGTTACATATTATAGATTACCAGAAAGTTTTACAAAACAAGAGGGAGCTATTGTAGTATCATATGATGCAAATGGAGGTGTTGATGCACCAGAAATGCAGACATTTGAACAGGCGGGAGAAACAATAGAAATCGCTAATGCTCCCCAAAGAGATGGATATACTTTTACAGGATATTTAGATGCAGATAATGAAATTCTTTATCAACCAGGAGAGGAATATGTTGTAAATGAAACTATTACTTTTATAGCTCAATGGCAGGAAAATTAATTTCGAATGCTTGACAAGCGACATATTATATTGTATAATACTAAATGTCGCAAATAATGGCGAAGTAGCTCAGTTGGCTAGAGCATCCGGTTCATACCCGGCAG
>CALXWN010000112.1:0-3180 GCA_944392415.1 uncultured Clostridia bacterium
GTAGAAACGCGATGACAACTAGGAGGTAATTGACAATGAGTAAAAGCATCGCAAGTCAGGTTCGGTCAATGGCTAAGCAAATGGTAGATGTTCAAATTTGCAAATGTGCAAATCAAATTCTTGTTGAGATGAGTAATAATTTCAGAAGGTATATGTTAAATAATAATTTTCCTACCGTATACAATGCAGAGGTTTTGCTCTTTCTAGATAGGAATTGGCATAATTACACTTTTACTGAAATTGAATTGGCATGTAGATTTCTTGGTCTTCATCATGAAACTGGTGCCAATAAATGTCATCGTATCAAAATGCTTCCTTTTGTAAAAGGAGGAAAAATGAACAAAGCGCAAGAGTTTTATAAAGTATTGCGCCCAAGCTTAATCGAAGAAACTAAATGGACAAAAGCAATAATGTCCAACAAGTGTAAAAACCTTGATGTAACTCAGCGAGCACGAATTAAAGCCAAAGCTTATTTAGCCCAAATTTTAAATCAATTAAAATTGGGAAATTTTTCCGCAGAGCAAATTAGTCCAGATAATTATCAAATCAAAGTTCCAGTCTATTTTCCCGGAAAATTGATTCCTTATTCTATGGTTCAAGTGGAAGAAATTCAAAAGGCTTTTAAAAAACATCGTTTCTATCTTCGCGATTTTTGTAATTCTCAATGTATTTTTATCATCTCGACCCATTAACTGACGCACAAACCATGGTGGAGCATCTGCTCCACCATGGTTTTTATTGAATAGTAAAAATCAAGTTTTTCCTATTCTACAAAAAGCAATTATTTTCCTAAATTTATATAGTCACTCCCACCATAATACATATGTGATATATTTATTATTCAAATATCTTTATCGTCCTATTTTTAACTTCAAAATCATTTATTTTATCAATTAAATAAATTTCTTGCTTTTCTCTATATTTCCTTTTAGCATTATCCAGTTTTATTACCACTTTACTAGACAAATCCATTCCAATTGGCAAAGTTTTGTTTTGATTATCAAAAAATACAATATTAGACAAATACAAAGCATGTTCTTCGTTGCTCAAATCTATTTTAACAATCTCTATTCCTTGCTTATCTGCTTTATCTTTTTCTCTGCTTACATTATTTCTTAAAACACTATCTTCTTTTTTCGCTATTCTTTCTAAGTCCGTCGCTATTTCAACTTCTGACTCATTTTCTAAATTAAAATCTCTTTCTTCTATTACATTTTTAGAAGAATTTTCATTAATCAAATTTTCTGGATTAATATCACCTAAAATAAATTCATTTTGAGCATCACTTTTTTTGATATATACTGGCATACTTGTTATAGTATAAATTTTATTATATGCACTTTCAAGTGATTTTTTGAAATGGTTAATTCTATCTTCAAATTCTTCGACTGTAGTATTTTCATTAATTCTTAATATAGCAATTTCATTTCTTTCATTTTCTCTATGCTCTTTTGAATTTATCTTTTTCACAGTTGTGTAATCATTTATAAGATTGTCAAGTGACCTTTTGGAAGTTTTATTTTTCAAGCCCTCTAATATATCTTTTTCAATTTTTTTAGTATCCTCATTTTCATTTTTCGCATAAGTTTTACTTATGCGATTGAAGATTTTTGGCATCACATAAAATAAGTACAAAGCATTTATTTCTTCGTCACTTAATTTTTGTCTTTGCAAACTGTCAGCTCTTGCTCCAAGTAAATCTTTATTTAAGTTAGCGTTGTTTTTTGTTTCATTGCTCTCGCTACTTTCTCCCTCACTAAGTGCAGGAAGTTCATCTTTATTACTAAATTTCCAAAATTCAAATATGCTCTTTTTATGACTTTCTATTTCATCTATGTATTTTTTTGCATTTTCTATTTTTCTAGCATAGTTTTCTTTTTTTAGTTTTAATGCCTTTAAATCTGATCGAACAGCCCTTGCCTTTATTTCAACTTCATTTGCACTATTAAAAGCTGAAACTAATTCTTTTATTGTGTATGAACCATTTAAATATATTTCATTCTTTATTGATAATTCATCCTCTAAAGAATTCTCGCCTAATTCATCTTCTAATTTTTTATCTATTTTATTATCTAATTTAGGCATAACAAACTTTTTAGCTTTAAAAAAGTAAGATATTTTTTTAAAGAAACTCTTTTTGCAATCCAAAAACATTACAATTTGCTTTTCTTGCATTACATATATATCATTTTGCTTTTTTACATATTCTTTTAATTCCTTTAAAATTTCTTCATTACGCACAATTTCTTCTTCTAAGTCTGTTTTTCTTAGCTTTTGAAGTTCAACTTGCTTGTCTACAAAATCAGCTAAGTTTTGAACTGTAATTAATTCAGAATTACTTTTATTAGCCTTAAAGCCTTTTTTAGACTCTAAAACTTTTTTCTCATCCTCATTACTTTTTTCTTCTATTTTCCTGTTATTTTTTGCAAAATCATTAGAGTTTTCATTATTAAACTCAAGTTCTAGCTCACCATTTTCATTCACATATGGCTCGAAATTGTATTTATAATTTGTTTCAGTTGTTAAAATAAACAACGCTTTCAAAAGCATATAAAATTTTTCCGCATCATTCTTGTTATCAAAAACATTTCTATAATATGTATTAAACAATTTTTTTACTTTTGTATGACCTGTTACATATAAATATTTGCCTGAAACCTCATATATGTTAGGCCATTCATTTGTAAATAGCCAAATATAATTTTCTAAATCATTTATTTGCACAGATGTTAAAAGATTGCCTTTATAATCCATCTTATTTATCGGTACAAATATTTTGGTATCTTCTTTTTCCAATTTCTTTTTAATAATATAAAATAATACTGATGTTTCTCCCTCATTTGCAGGGAATAGCATAAAATACTTATTATCTTCTTTAGAATAATAAATTTGCCACAAGTAATTTTTATCATATTTAACAAAGTATGGAATATTTTTCAATTTTTCTTGCAAATTCTCTAGTTTCTTGATTTCATTAACTGACGCTGAATCTAAAACATCGTTAAATATTTCTTTTGTCTTTCTATCATCTGCTTGTAAATAAGCAGATAATGGCTTTGCTGTTTTATATCTTTCGCGAATCTCTGCTGTTCTGTCTAAAGGTGTTATTAATATTTCCAAGTCATGTACTGACACATAATCATATACTTTATATACATTTGAATTGCTAAAATCACTAAA
>CALXWN010000113.1:0-3174 GCA_944392415.1 uncultured Clostridia bacterium
AATTATTTCACCTATTTTTGTATCTTTACTAAACTTCATAATTTTCTCCTTTCTCGTATATTTTATCACATTTTTTCGAAAAAGTATAGACAAAGTGAAAATTTTGTTATATAATTTCCAACAGTTGGGAGGAGTGCTTTATGATTACTTTAGTAGATTTATTTTTTATTTTTTCTATTTTAAATTTATTTATAGCAATTTACATTATTTATACTTTTTTCCAATTCAAATTTACTCACTCAGCTCAAGGCTCAAAACTACAAATTAAATTAAAAAGAGGTGATGATTATTAGATTTATTATTTGTGCATTATTCACATTTTTTACTTTAGTTTTTTCACTAATATTGTTCAAACCAATATTATTTACCTCTGCTAATTCACTAGTTAGCAATTTAAAAATATTTGATTTTATATTAGAAGACCCTTCATTATGGCATAATTTTAAAATACTTTATATTATTACTCAATTATTTAATTCCATAGTTATTTCTAATATTATTTATTCAAAGTTTTTATCAAATATTTTTATCCATACTCATCACACACAAGAAAAATCCATAAATCCTAATGAAATTAACGTACTTATAGGAAACTCTCAAGAAAATAAACCCATTTACATACCTGAAAAAAGTTTATACCAAAATATGCTTATTACTGGAGGAATTGGTACTGGTAAAACAGCATCTGCAATGTATCCTTTTACTAAGCAACTAATTAAATATAAATGTGATAACCCAAAAGAAAAGCTAGGTTTTCTTATACTTGATGTCAAAGGTAATTATTATTCAAAAGTGCGAGAATTTGCTGAAGAATATAATAGGCAAAAAGATGTTATAGTTATAGAATTAAGTGGAAAATATACCTATAATCCTTTGGACAAGCCTAATTTGAAAGCTTCAATTTTGGCAAATAGGATTAAAACTATTTTACTTTTGTTTTCGCCAAATAATTCAGAGTCATACTGGCTTGATAAATCTGAGCAAGTAATCGAAAATTTTATTACTTTTTGTAGGATGTATAATAATGGATATGTTACTTTTGAAGAACTACATAAATTAATAACAGATAAAAAATATTACTTAGAAAAGCTTCACGAAGTTCGAAAAGTATTTTTATCCGGTGTATTAAGCGATTCTGATATTTACGACTTGCTTTCTTGTATAAGATTTATTGAAAAGGATTTTTACAGTTTAGATGACAGAACTTTTAATATATTAAAGTCTGAAATTACTAGAATTACTAATTGTTTTGTTTCTGATTATGAAGTTTTAAAAACCTTTTGTCCGACAAAACAAAAGGAGAATTTCTACGGTTTTGAGGATACAATTGAAAATGGTAAAATTGTTGTATTAAACTTAAATATTGGTAAGTATAAAAATTTATCTAAAATAATTGCAGCATATTTAAAGCTTGATTTTCAAACAGATGTTATTACACAGCTTTCAACATATGTTAAAAGGCCTATGGTCTTTATTTCTGACGAGTACCAAGAGTATGTAACAAGTTCAGATGCAGAATTTTTTGCTCAAAGTAGAGAAGCAAAATGTATTAATATTGTAGCCACTCAAAGCTATACTTCTTTGCTTCACACTTTAAACAATCAATATTCTGTAAAAGTAATTGTTCAAAATTTGGTTAATAAGCTCTGGTTTAGAACAGATGATATTTTTACAATTGAAGATGCTCAAAAGCAAATTGGTAAAGAGGATAAAGAAAAGTCTTCTAGGACTATTTCTGAAAATTCCAAAGAAAGTAACTATAATTATTTAATTAAACGCTTTTCTTCAATTGATTCTAATTTATCTGAAAGTATTAATACTTACTTTCAGTTTGATTATTCTTATGACTATAATTTTTTTACCCAAGAATTAGAAACTTTTACTAGTTTGGCGTTTTTGTCTAATGGTAATAAAATTATAAAACCCCAAAAGATAAATATGATACCCTACTTTAAAAGTAATTGATATTATTAGAATTATTTTTACAAAAGTTAAATTTTATTTAGCCAAAAGGACTTACTAGGCTTTTATAAATTATTAATCATTTAATAAAGAAAGGATGTGTTTTTATGAAGAAAATTAGAAAAAAATTATTTTTTATATTATTTTGCTTAGCTTTAGCATTTTTATTTATATGCCTCTCTTCAAATACATATGCTGCCACTCCAAAGCTTGTTAAAACTTTAACTGATGCATTTGAAGATATTGAAGATTGGATACTTAAACTTGCAACGCCAGCTGCTGCTGTCGCTGTAGGAGTTGGTCTATTTATGAAAAAATTTAGTTTTGGTGATGAAGAAAAAATGAGAACTGCTAAAAAAGTTATTCGAGGATCTTTATTTGCTTATGGGTTTGTTTTAGCAATTAATCTGGTTTTATCTGCAATTGAGTCCTTAATAGGATAAATTATCTATTTCACTATTTAACCAATAAATCCCAATATACATTTTTCAGAACATATATTGGGATTTAAATCAAATCTAATATTTAGTAAGAAAGGAATTTTACATTGGAACAATCAGAAATTGTAAACATTATTATAGAAACAATTAACTCCATATTTAGCAACCTATTTTCTTCAATAGATAATAATGTTTATTCATATTTAGATACATTTACTTTTATTGATAGTAATATAATAAACAACTCATTTTTTGAAAAACTACTAGGTAGCGATGGAAAAAATGGTATTTTGTATTTAACAGATGCTTTACTACTAGGCATTATTATTTATTATGCAATAAGATATTCATATTCCACATTTACTGGAAATAATGTGGAAAAGCCTACTCAATTCGTTTTCAAAATGGTTATTGTAGGAATATTTGTTAATTGTTCTTACTTTTTATGTGAGCAAGTGCTTAACATTAATTATTTAATTTCTGGTAGTATACAAGATATTGGTGAAAGTGTTGTTGGCAAAGATATTACTTTTTCCAGTTTAATACAAAGTTTAAATTCAGTTATATCTGTTGGAGAAAATAGTTTTGATTTATTTTCATTTGATGGAATTATAAAAGGTTTTATATCTGTTGGATTACTGAATATATTATTTTCCTACTCCCTTAGATATATTATAATACAGGTTTTTATATTGACTACACCACTAGCAATACTTTCTTTAATAAATACATCAAGCTACTGGATATTCAAAGCTTGGGCTAGAGCCTTTTT
>CALXWN010000114.1:0-3081 GCA_944392415.1 uncultured Clostridia bacterium
AAATCGTGTAAAGGCATAGTTTTTATTATGCAAAAATTAAAAAAATTTTAATTAAAGTTTTAAGATAAAATATGAAAAAACATAAGGAGGAAAACTAATATGAGTTTAATAAAAAGAAATCAGGAAAAAAGAAAAGAAAGTAAAAGATTTTTTGAAAAGATAAAAAAGCAGGTGCAAGGTATAACTTTGATAGCACTGGTAGTTACGGTCATTGTTTTGCTAATCTTAGCAGGTGTTGCAATAAACTTAACAGTTGGAGATAATGGATTGTTTAGAAGAGCACAAAATGCAGCAGATACATGGCAAATGGCAGAGCAAAATGAGCAAAGTGAGATGGAACAAGCGGGAAATTTTTTAGATGATTATACAAGTGAGTATAATAAAGCAACAACTGTTTCATATGCAAAGCAATTAAATAAACCATTTGAAAACGATACAAAAATAACAGATGATTTAGGTAATGAAGTAAGAATACCAGCGGGATTTAAAATAGCACAAGATTCTGCTACTCTAGTAGAAGATGGAATAGTAATAGAAGACCGTAGTGGAAACCAATTCGTGTGGATACCAGCTAGAACAGAAGACGAAGAAGGGAATAAAGCAGGAGCAACCATAAAATTATCTACAGGAGGAACAGCAACAATAGTATATCAAAGAATAGATTATGGTAAGCAATCAACAAAGTTTGAAGACTTCTCAGAAACATTATTAGATAATGAAAAATTAAGCGTTGATAAGTGGGGAGGATATTATATAGGAAGATATGAAGCAGGAGATTTAGAGTCAACAAAGAAAAAAACAATGAGGTCATCGACCTCAAATCAAAACAACACAATAACAATAAAAAGTGAACAAGTACCATACAATTATATCAGTAGAGCCAATGCACAAATATTAGCAGAAGAAATGGCTGAAACAGAAAATTATATAACGGCAACTACGTGCCTAATAAGTAGTTATGCATGGGACACGGCAATAGATTTTATTCAAAAGACAAATAGTGATAATGATCATAATGACTATGGAAATAGTTCACCAGAAGGTAATTACTCTGATTCACCTGCATTTAAATATATAGATATTAATGAAACAGAACAATTGGGACCTAATGGAACAATTATCCCCACAGGTAACACTACACCTATAAGTAATATATACGATATGGGAGGAAATTTATGGGAATACACTACGGAAAACTTTACTCAGCATGACACTAATATATTTGTATATAGAGGTGGGGACTTTAACGATGGTAGTTATGAAATATATTCAGCAGGTTGCAGATATAATAATAAAGGAGATGCAAATGATAGTATTTCTTTTAGAATAGCTTTATATTGTGCTCTATGATTATAAAAATAAGCTACATATTGCATAGAATTATCTAAAGTAAGGACTATTATCATATAAAAGAAAAAGCCTTTCAATCGAAGGGCTTTTTATATGCAATAAAATTCACATAATTTTCATTGATTTTTTGTCACTTTTCTTGTACAATATAATTGTGATATTATAAATAAATATAAATTACATAAATCTAGATTGCTTAACAGGATGATAAACGTAAACAAAATATAAAAATAAACTAGATATAAGACTGCTAAAAAAAATAAAAGCAAAATAACAATAAATTTAAAAGTAAAGGAAAGTGCACAAATGTCAAATAAATTTAATAAAATTCCCAAAAATAAAAAAGATAATGTAGTATCCATAAACAGCCAAAGACAGATCAAAATAAGCCCTAAAAGAATGCTAGCAGTGGGAGGAGTAATATTACTATTATTCGTAATTTTACTTGTAAGAATAGGTTGGCTACAATTTGTTGATGGCGAAGAATTAAAAAGGAGAGAATACAGTCAATCTACTTCAAGCACATTAATCAGTGCTAAAAGAGGTACAATTTATGATTCAACTGGTAAAGCACTAGCCATAAGTGTTGATGTAGATACTATTTCAGTTAATCCAGAATATATTACAGCAAAGGGAAAAGATGGGCAAAGTGACGAAGAAGCTACAGATGAACTAAAACAAAAAATGGCAGACAAAATGGCTGAAATATTTGAATTAGACAGAGAAGAAGTATATAAAAAGCTTACAAGTTCAAACAGTGTAGAAACTATAGTTTCAAAAGTAGAAACAGATAAGGTTTCAGAACTTGAAACTTGGCTAGAAGAAAACAAAGCAACAGCTGGAGTAAACATAGATGCCGATGTTAAAAGATATTATCCATATAATAATTTAGCATCAAATGTTATAGGATTTTGTGGAAGCAATAACCAAGGATTAGATGGAATAGAACTAAGTTATGATGATGTGCTTAAAGGTACATCAGGAAGATTAACAACAGCAATAGATGTAACTAGAGAAGCCATTCCAGATCAAAATGAAGAATACATAGCACCAGAGAATGGTAGCAACATTTATTTAACAATAGATTCAAATATACAAACAATAGCAGAAAAATATTTAAAACAGGCTGTTGAAGAAAATGAGTGCGAAAGAGGCGGAAATGTTATAATAATGGATCCATCAGATGGAAGTATATTAGCTATGGCAACATATCCAGATTATAACTTAAATGACCCATATACTCCAAATGAATGGTATAGCGAAGGCTGGGATGAATTATCTGGACAAGAGCAAACGAATACTCTTTACTCAATGTGGAGAAATAGAGCAGTACTTGATACATACGAGCCGGGTTCAACATTTAAAGTAATTACTGCTGCAATTGGATTAGAAGAAAATGTAGTAGAAACAGATACTAAGGATGAATTTTTTTGTCCAGGTTATGAAATAGTGGCAGATAGAAGGATTAATTGTAGTAATACATCGGGTCATGGAAGACAAACTTTAAGAAATGCACTTGAAAATTCATGTAATCCGGCATTAATACAAGTAGGACAAAGAATAGGTGTAGACAAATTTTACACATATTTAAAGGCCTTTGGACTTTTTGATAAAACTGGAGTAGATTTGCCAAGCGAAGGAACAAGCTCATTTTGGAGTCAAGAAAATGTAGGACCAGTAGAACTTGCAACAATGTCATTTGGACAAAGATTTACAATAACACCACTTCAA
>CALXWN010000115.1:0-3070 GCA_944392415.1 uncultured Clostridia bacterium
GGATTTGACAAAAAATATTACATATTAATGCTAATAGGAGCAATTGTTGGATTTGCACTATTTTCATTTAACAAGAATTTGTTCCCTGTAATAACAGAGCCTAATTTGTTTCAATCAGTATTGTTAGGTGTTGCAGTAGCTGGTTCGTCAATAGTTCCGGGAGTTGATAGTGCAGTAATACTATCATCACTAGGATTATATGAACTATATGTAGGCTCAATTGCCGACCTTAACTTTTCAGTTTTAATACCTGCTGCATTTGGTTTGGTAATTGGAGTTCTTGTAATATCTTTCTTAATGAATATATTATTAAAAAGATTTTACACAGGAACATTCTCAATAATATTTGGTTTATTTATATCAATAATTCCAAATGTATTGAACGAAAGTTGTGCCTTAGGATTTAATGCTAATTCAGTTATTTCAATAATAATAATGATAATTGGATTTGGCGTATCATATTTCCTAGGAGATATAAAAGGTAATACTGCAAAAATAAAAGCATTAGTAAAGAAAATAAAAAGAATTGAAGAACCAAGTAAATAACTAGATTTAAAAGAATTTTTCAATTTGTAGCAAATAAAGAATTTAAAAAAGACTTTTTAAAGAAATAATTAATTCATAAAAGCTCCTCAGGCTGAATAATATTAATCAGTCGGAGGAGTTTTTTAGTGAACCAAAATGAATTTTACTAAAAAATTAAATTCCTATTCCTTCGATTTTATAGTGAAAGGAATAGATTTTGTTATGAAGAAAAGATTTTTAAAATATTTTATAATGTGTACAGCGGTAATATTTTTTATGTCATCAGCAGGTTTAGCGTCGAGTTATGACATACCAGTGTGGTCAAGTCAAAATAATAAATTAAACGAGAATGTGGCATACGATGACAATGCGCCTACTAATTCGAGCCAAACATATGATGACAATGCTCCAATTAGTCAAAATAAAGTAAATAATACTGAGCAAGTGAATAGCAATAATACAAGTGTAACTAATGAAACAAATAATGTTAGTGAAAATGTGTTAAATACAGATTCCGTAAATGTAAATGCAGAGGCAATGAGTGGTGAAGCTCTTGATACATCTGAAGCAGTTACAAATAATCCTCTTAAATTGACTTGTGGAGGAGCAATTTTAATTGAGCAAAATACAGGAAAAGTTATTTATGATTACAATATGCATGAAAAGTTAAGACCAGCGTCAGTAACAAAAGTAATGACAATACTTTTAATAATGGAGGCTTTAGATAGTGGCAGAATATCTTTGACAGATAAAGTTTCTTGTAGTGAAAACGCTAGCAATATGGGAGGCTCACAAATATGGCTAGACACAACAGAAGAGCTTACTGTAGATGAAATGCTTAAAGCCATATGTTTGCAGAGTGCAAATGATTGTTCAGTTGCAATGGCCGAATATTTAGAAGGTTCAGAACAAGCTTTTGTAGAAAAAATGAACCAAAGAGCAAAAGAGCTTGAAATGAATGATACCACTTTTAAAAATTGTCATGGAATAGATGAAGATGGACACCTTACATCAGCATATGATATAGCAATAATGTCAAGAGAACTTTTAAAAAATCATCCTCAAATTACAAATTATACAACAATATATATGGATAGCTTAAGAGGCGGAAAGTCGGAACTTGTAAATACAAATAAGTTAGTTAGAAATTATGAGGGCTGTACTGGTTTAAAAACTGGTTCAACAAGTGTAGCACTATTTAATTTATCAGCAAGTGCAACAAGAAATGGGTTATCTTTAATTGCAGTAGTAATGAGAGGAGAAACCAGTAGCGTTAGGTTTGCAGAGGCAAGGCAATTATTAGATTATGGATTTAATAATTATCAATATAAAGAGCTAGGAAAAGCAAATGATGTTGTGGGATTAGCAAACATAGCAAAAGGCTTAGAAAGTAGTGTAGAGGCTGTGTTAGGCAATGATGCAGGCGTAGTTATAAAAAAATCAAATGATACAAACATAGCTCAAAATGTTGAAATATTTAATAATATCTCTGCACCAGTAACTAAAGGGCAAAAAGTAGGGAAACTAACATTTACACTTGATGGAAATGAGATTGCAAAGGTCGATTTAATTTCAAACGCAGATGTGCCAAAGTACAGCTTCTTTACAATGACTAAAAGAGTATTTGAAGATTGGTTTACACTTTTAAGAAGTACTTAAAAATATTTTTTTAATTAACAAAGTTATTATCATTTAAAAAATTATATAACAACCCCCAACCATTGTGTTTTAAACAAGGGGTGGGGGTTGTGTTTAGGTAAATAATATTCACCTATTTGTTACCGCAAAGACAGGTCTTAAGCGGCGGTGAGGTTTCGGCGTTGCGTCTTTGAACTTATCATCATCAGAAAATGCTGGAACCATCTCAGTCAAATAATCGATTAACTGCCATTTGGATCCCATGACTTTACGAGAGTGCATCCAATAGCACAATTTTTCGAAGTTGGTACCCGTGGTTGTACTATTTGTGTAATTGCCGTCATCTTCCTTTCCTTTGTATTCCACCCAAATCAAATTCCCTTTGATTCGAATGGATTTTATACCTAACTTTAAAAAATCATTGTAGTTTGGATTTTCATCCCAACTCGAACGAAATTCAATGCTCATATCTTCTGTTATATGAGCAACGAAAGTTGCCTCGAGGTTCTGCTCAATCCGAATGATATCTCGCTCAGGAGTGATATAGAAGTATGAAGGTACTTCATACAACGGTCCTCCAGGCATGTCCATTATCTTTTTCTGCTTTCCCAACCTTATATAAGTGTTGGGAGAAGACAGCAGTTCCTCCAATGTCTTTGATTTTGTTGCCTCTTTAAACTGCATAAAACACACACCTTTCTAATTTAGCGTACTTTTAATTATAACATAAATTCACATAAAATACAAGTCAACTTAATTCAACAATCCTAGCATCAACACTATCATTATCGGAACTAACATATATTTTAATATCTTTTCCTGTATTATTAGTAAATTTTAAATCTAATCCTCCACTATAAGAAACAGCAGCATCTTTACCTTCTTCTATATAAGTAACTTTTTTCTT
>CALXWN010000116.1:0-3014 GCA_944392415.1 uncultured Clostridia bacterium
AAGAACTTGGATGGTTCAAACCGTCCTTGTTTCTTTTATACGTATGGCTACGCCTATGCCATATTCTATAATATTAGAAGTAGCTGTGCAAATGCTAATTTACAAATTGGTATTAAATCTAAAATTCGAAAAACTTATAATTCTAGAAGAAATAAATTTAATAATGTCAACTAGCGCGAATTTAATTTGCGCAAAAATTAATCAAACAAATTTGTTTTCTCAAATTTCAAACAATATGATCATGTTTATAATTGCGGGTTTTATAGCTATTTTTATTTATTCACTTTTACTTATCTTGGTCAAAAAATTTAAATTAAAAATCACACTTCCAGATAATATAAATAAAAAGTCAAAAAATGAAATAATTGAAGTAAGTGTCATTTCGTCAGTACTAATACTTATTAATGAAATAAGTTTATTTGAAATGCTTAATATACTTCCAACGCCAATTTATTTTTTAGCAATTATTGTATTTATTTGCTATTATATCATTACTGCAATAAGCATAAAGAAAACTGTTCAAATAGAAACAGAGCAATGCAAAGTAAGTGAACTGGAGGGCAGTAATACAAGATTAAAAGAAAGTTTTGATGATATTTGCTCTTTCAGACACGATATGAAAAATATTATGCAAGGATTAGGTGGATATATAGCAGCCAAAGATATGGATGGACTTACAAATATGTATAATGAGTTTATATGTGATTGCAAAGGAGTAAGAAATGTAGAAAGTTTTGAAAGCCTTGCAAAGTCCAGCCCAGCAATCTATAACCTAATAAACAACAAATATATAGAAGCAAAAAAGTATGGAATAACCATAAATGTGGATGTGTATGTAAATTTAAATAGCCTAAAAATCAAAATTTATGAACTATGCAGAGTGCTTGGAATTTTAATAGATAATGCAATAGAAGCTACAAAAGAATGTGAAAATAAGCAAATATGTATCAAATTTATAAAAGATAGTTACAACAATAGAAATTTAGTAATTGTAGAAAATCCTTGCAAAAACACTCTACTAGATTTATCTAAATTAAAACAAAAAGGCTTTACAACCAAAAAAGATAAGCACAGCCATGGACTCGGACTATGGAGAGTAAACAAAATAGTACAAAAGAATGAGAACTTGCGTTTAGCCACTTCACGAGAAGAAGGAGGAATATTCAAACAACAACTAGAAATTTATAATTGGAAATAGACAGGCAATACTAAAATATATTTTAATAAAATAGAAATTATATTGCTTGCTATTTATTAGTTAGTATAGTAAAATATTACACAGGAAGTGATATTAATGAAAAAATTACCTTATGGAATAAGTAATTATGAAGAAATAGTAAATGACGGCTATTTTTACGTAGACAAAACGATGTATATAGAAAAAATGGAAAATCTAGCAGAAAAAAGGATAATGTTTTTAAGACCTAGAAAATTTGGTAAAACTTTATTTACCAGTACTTTGGAAAATTATTATGATATAAAAAAATCTGAAGATTTTGAAAAATTATATGGAAGTACATATATAGGAAAAAATCCAACTAAACTAAAAAATAGCTATTATATATTAAAATTCAACTTTTCAGGAATAGATACAACAAACGAGGAAACAACAATTAAGGGCTTCAAAAATGAGGTGGTATCATCAATAAAATTATTTGTAGAAAAATATGGACTAGATTTTTACATTAATTATGAAGACGAAGCAGAAAATATATTTAATAATTTAATAAAAGCTTTCATAATACAAAGAGCAAGTCAAAAGATTTATGTAATAATAGATGAATATGATCATTTTGCAAATGAGTTATTAGGCTTTAACACAGACCAATTTAAAAATTTAGTATCTAAAAATGGTAAGGTAAGAAAGTGGTATGAAATATTAAAAAAAGGAACAGAAAGTGTTGTAGACAGAATTTTTATAACAGGGGTAGCACCTATAACATTAGATAGCTTAACATCAGGATTTAATATTAGCTCAGATATGACCCAAGATGAGAGATTTAATGAAATGATGGGCTTTACAGAAAAAGAACTAAGAGAATTAATGACTGAGCTAGGCATTGACATAGAAAATCAAGAAAATATACTTCCAATTATGAAAGAAAATTATGATGGCTATAAATTTTCAAAAAGAGGAAAAGAAAAAATATATAACTCAAATATGTGTTTATATTTTCTAAATAACTATATAGAATTTAAAAGAATTCCAGAACAATTAATAGATGTCAATATTGCAAGTGATTATAGTAAATTAGGAAAAATGCTTGATTTATGTAAAGGCGAAGAAAGAGAAAAAGTAATAGAGCAAACAGTTGCAGGAAAAGGTATAGTAAGTGAAATAAGACAAAAGTTTAATCCAACTATTGAATTTACGGAAACTGACTTGGTTTCAATGCTGTTTTATTTAGGATATTTAACAATAACTGGAGATGAAGTAGGATACCCTATATTAAATATTCCTAATAACGTTATGAAAGAAATTTACTCTGATTACTTTTTGAGAGTGTTAAACGATGAAACAAAATTAGATATAAATGAAAATTATTCAGAAATTGCAAGAGAAATTGCAATAGAAGGAAAAATAGACAAAATTATTGAATTGCTTGGAAGATATCTAAAAAGCTTGTCAAACAGGGATTTTGTAAAGTTTGATGAAAAATATGTAAAATTAATATTTTTTTGTATATCAATGAACTTAAAAGTTTTTAGAGTAAAATCAGAAATGGAAGTACAGAAAAAATATCCAGATATTTTACTAATACCTAGAGATACTGGCAAAGGATATAAAGGGATAATGATAGAATTTAAATATCTAAAGAAAGAAGATAAATCTAAGCTAAAAGAAAAGCAAAAAGAGGCTAAAAAACAAATACAAGAATATGGTAAATTTGAAGAAATAAAAGAGTTGAAAAATATTTACAAGTACACAGTTATAGCTGTAAATGATGAACTTTATGTAGAAAAGGTGGATTAAGAAACAAATTAACAGTGTGTTGAATATAAAAAAACAAAGA
>CALXWN010000117.1:0-2993 GCA_944392415.1 uncultured Clostridia bacterium
GTAATTACAGCTAAAGCAAATTTAGATGGAGTAATATTGCTAAGTATTGTTATTGCACTTTTTGCACCTACTCCTCCTACGCTAATTAATAACTCAAATGTTACAAGTTCTTCATTATTCAAAAATCCATATAAGCTTATGTCATCTTCTCTTACTCTCATATAAGTAAATACTTTTACTTCTTTTCCTTTTTCTAATTCACTTATGGCTGTTTCCGACATAAATATTTTATAACCAATTCCACTTACATCTACTACAATATAATCTTTTGCTTTTATTTCTAATCTTCCTTTTATATATGAAATCATTTTCAATTTTCCTTTCAATCAAATTTATTAATTAATCTATATGCTTCAATATATATTCCTCCTCATTATTTTAACACAAAATTTCATTTTTGTGCATATTTTTTTGAAAAGTTGGAAATTATATACATAGAATTTATTTTTTAGGAGGTTATTATGGGAATTGAAAAACATATACAAGTAACAGGAAGATCAACAATTTCATGGAAGGATGCAACAGTTAAAACATTAGAAGAAGTTGCAAAAACTCTTGATTATATTACTAGTTTAAAGATTTTAGACCAAAGAGCAAAAGTTACTGTAAACAAAATGACAGAATATTATGTTGATTTAGATATCACATTTATGGTAGACCAAAGTAAATAAATTATGAAAGGAGTATTTTATGAATCCAATTGAAACTCCAAAAGAGTATAACAAATATGTAGAAGCTAAAGCTCCTAAGTCTCCAATTTTAAAAGACTGCTTTAATGCATTTTGGGTTGGTGGTCTTATATGCTGTTTAGGACAGTTTATACTTGAATTTTGCTTATACAAAGGATTAGACCAAACTTCCAGCAGTACAATAGTGTCAATTAGTTTAATCGGACTTTCTGCACTTTTGACAGCTTTAAATATCTTCAACAAAATTGGTAAATTTGCTGGTGCTGGTACTCTTGTTCCTATTACTGGCTTTGCAAATTCTATTGTTTCGCCAGCTATTGAATATAAATCTGAAGGATATATTATGGGGGTTGGAGCCAAGATGTTTACAGTAGCAGGTCCTGTACTTGTTTTTGGCATATCTACTTCTGTAATTATTGGAATAATAGCATGTTTTTTTATTTAATATGTTGAAAAATAATATTTATACGAGAAAGAAGGATTGAAAATGAAAAAATTAGGTAATCAAACTTTAAAGTTAGATCATCCACCTACAATATTAAATACAGCTTCTATTGTAGGACCCAAAGAATCTGATGGACCTCTTGCACAATATTTTGATAAATGTTTAGAAGATGAATTTTGGGGAGAAAAAACTTGGGAAAAAGCTGAAACCAAAATCTTTAAAGAAACTGTAAATACTTTGCTTGCAAAATCTGGTTTATCTGCTAAAGACATAGATTATTCGTTTGCAGGTGATTTATTAAATCAATGTATTTCATCCAATTTTGGTATGAGAGATTCCAATATTCCATTCTTTGGATTATTTGGAGCTTGCTCTACCTTTGTTGAAAGTTTATGTATTGCTTCAGTTTTTATGGATAGCCTTGCTTGTAACAATGTTCTTTGTGCTACATCCAGTCATTTTTGTAGTGCTGAAAAGCAATTTAGGTTTCCTTTAGAACTTGGAAATCAACGTACTCCTACCAGTCAATGGACTGTAACTGGTGCAGGTGCTGCAATACTTTCTAAAAAAGGTCTTGGACCATATATAACTCATATTACACCTGGAGTTATAACTGATTTAGGAATAAAAGATGCCAATAATATGGGAGCTGCAATGGCTCCAGCAGCCCTTTCTACACTTCTTGCTCATTTTGAAGATACTGGCAGAACCCCTGATTATTATGACGCTATTATTACAGGTGATTTAGGTCATTTGGGAAAATCTATTCTTATTGATTTATGTAAGAGCAAAGGATTTGATATATCTGAAAACTATGATGATTGTGGAGTTCTTATGTTTGATAAAAATAAACAAGATACTCACTCTGGCGGAAGTGGTTGTGCATGTATCGCAACTGTATTTTCCGGATATTTATACAAACTTATGAAACAAGGACATATGAATAAACTTTTGTTAATGGCAACTGGTGCTCTTATGAACTCTACTACATCTCAACAAGGTGAATCCATCCCTGGAATAGCTCATGCTATATCAATTGAAATGGAAAAAGAATAAATATTTTCTAGTTCTATCTTTTTCCATTTGGAAATTTATGAAGCTAGAAATTAATTTGAAAGGAGTAATCGCAAAAGCGATAATTAATTATGGAATTTTTACAAAGTATAGATTGGGGGCTAATGCTCAGGTGCTTTTTAGTCGGAGGATTAATCTGTATAATTGGTCAAATATTATTAGATAAAACTAAACTTACATCTGCTAGAATTTTAGTTATATTTGTAACTGTGGGAGCTCTTTTAGGTGGACTTGGACTTTATCAATATGTAATAGATTTTGCTGGTTGTGGAGCTACTGTTCCCCTATTTGGATTTGGTGCAAATTTAGCAAAAGGTGCTATAGAAGCAGTTCAAACTCAAGGCTTACTTGGCGCATTTATAGGTGGAGTTAAAGCTGCAAGTGGTGGTATAGCTGCTGCAATATTCTTTGGTTACATTGCTTCGCTTTTAGCAAAGCCTAAGATTAAGAAACAATAGTTACAGCTCAAAGACCAATATATATTCTTCCGCTTTTACTTCGAGGTTTCGCTATTCGCGAAAACTCTCGCACGCTCCGACTGCGCTTCTATGATAAAGACTTTATGTTATCGCGCCCTTAAGTCAGCTCCGCTCGCTAAAAGCTACAGAACATATATTGGTCTTTTAATTTAAACCTTATTAATTTATGTAATTTCAGCTTGACAAAATAGCGTTACTTTTGTTAATAATAAGTAGAAAGGTGAAACAGAAATGATAAATAATATACTAATGATAATACTCGGATTTGTACTTTTAGTTGTTGGAGCAGATATGTTAGTTAAAGGT
>CALXWN010000118.1:0-2954 GCA_944392415.1 uncultured Clostridia bacterium
TTTTGGAGGCGACACCCGGATTCGAACCGGGGATCAGAGTTTTGCAGACTCGTGCCTTACCACTTGGCTATATCGCCTTGTATAATATAATATATGCAATAAAATATTGAGTAGTACCATTTATAATAAAAAAGATTTGCAAAATGCAAATGTTCTAAAAATAAAATGGAGCGGGAAGCGGGGCTCAAACCCGTGACCTTCGCCTTGGCAAGGCGACGCTCTATCAACTGAGCTATTCCCGCGTAAGTACATTACTTATGATATCAAAAAATAAAGAAAAAGTCAATACATTTTCGATTAAATTTATGTTAAATTTTATTGACTTTAGAAAATTTTTAAGTATCTAGATTTAATCTATAAATATATTTAAAAAAACTAGAAATAATATATAAAAACAGCTATAAATATTGATTTAAAAATCATTTTATAATATAATATATAGTGTAATATATTAAGTAAAAGTGAGGTTACAATATGATTAAAAAAATAGGAGCGATTATAGGAATAATATTAACTATTATATTATCATTAACTACTATAAATTATGCAGTAAGTGATGTTAGTGGAATATATTTAGGTTTAAAAGGAAAGTCAACTGCTCGAGAAACAGGAACATATTCTTTTAATAATAAAAACATATTTAAAATAGTCAAATATAATAATGCAAGTGGAACTGCTGAAGTTGGAGATAATTCTTCAATATATTGTATTAAAGCTGGACCAGGATTTGGATCAGAATCTTACAATAATTCAATAGTAAATTATACTCAATACTTTGATATGAAAAATCCAAGTGCAATCGAATCTCCATATAGAGAACAATTACCAACAGATATGACAACATATAATGAATTAGTGTGGGTATTAGATCATTTATATATACCTGCTAAAACTGGAGCAACATCAGATGAAATTGCATTGGCAAAAGAATCAAAATTGAACCTACTTAACAATGCAGGGGTTGCTGAAGATAGTTTCTTAAGAGATGAAGTAACTTATGCAAAAGAAATAGAAGATATTTTAGAATGTATACAACAAGTTGCAATATGGTATTTTACAAATCCAGATGGAGAATATCATAATAACAGCAAAGACGTATTAGAAATGCAAGTTGATGGAATTTCTTTAAGTGATAAATATCATTTAGATTTAGTAGATAATGAAATAGATCAAATTTACAGTTATTTAGTAAATGGTGCAATTGAAGCTGTTGAAAGTGGATATACTTATGAAGATTCTATTGTTGGAACATCACCAATTAATTTCATAAAAGATTCTGCAACAGTAACAATGGATAATTCAAATTATATTGTAGGACCATACAGAATAGAAGAAAAGTCTAATATAGAATATATATTAAATACTGAAATAACAAATGGAACTTCTCCAATAACTAATGCAAAAATACTTGATCAAAATAAACAAGAAATAACAAGTGGAAGCAGCATAACTGAAAAAATAAATTCAACAATAGGAAATGATTTTTATATTTCAATACCTATTTCATCAAATATAAGTGAAGTAAAATTGAAAGTAAGTGCAGAATATTATAATACAACACAAACATATTGGTCAGTAGGAGAAGCAAGTTTAGTAAATAATCAACCAGTAGTTATTATTACAAGGGATAAACAAAAATATGAGGCAGAAAATGTTCTACCTATTAAAAATCCAGAATTTGACTTGGCATTAAGAAAATATATAACTCAAATAAATGGTAAACAAGTAGAAGTAAGCCGTGAACCAAATATTACACAAGATGAATTAAAAAAATTAGCTACAGGTCAGGCTACTTTCGATAATGGAACAACAGCTACCAAAAAGCATTCTAAAACTCCTTTAATAATAGAAAATGGAGACAAAATTATATATACCATAAGAATTTATAACGAAGGAGATATAGATGGATATGCTAAAGAAATAGTTGATTATTTACCACAAGGATTAGAACTTGTAAGCCAAGAAGAAAGTACTATTAACAAAAAGTATGGCTGGCAAGAAAAATCAGGAGCGCCTCTTGCTAATTCTAATGGACAAGCTGTTTATACTGAATACTTAAAAGACCAAATAATACCTAAATTTGATAAAGCTCCAACTGATGGAACTTACAAATTAAATTATGTGGATGTACAAATTGAATGTAAGGTAACAAAGCAACCAACTGAGCAAGACACTATGTTAAAAAATGTTGCTGAAATAACAATGGCACAATCAATTTTAGGACAAGACCAAGATAGAGATTCAGAAGAACAAAACTTATCAGAAGAAAACATCAATAATTATCTTCCAGGAACATCTGAAGAAGGTAAGGGATATGAAGATGATGATGATTATGAAAATCTTATAATGCTTGGAAAAACATTTGACTTAAGTTTAAGAAAATTTGTAACAGCAGTAAATGATAAAGAACTAACTAATAGAGTACCAAGTGTAAATGTTAATCCATTATTAACTGGAGAAACAACAGCAATATATAATCATTCAAAAAGCCCAGTAAGTGTGGCAGCAGGAGATACTGTAATATACACAATTAGGGTATATAATGAGGGACAAGTAGATGGATATGCAGATGAAATTGTAGACCATTTACCACCAGAACTTGAATTTATAGTAGAAGATGATTTAAATGCTGAATATGGTTGGATTATAGATTCATCAGATACTACTCAAAGAACAATAAGAACAAATATATTATCAAAAGAAAATGATACAGAAAATATAATTAAGGCTTTTAATTCAGAGACTAAAGAGTTAAGCTATAAAGAAGTAAAAGTAAAGTGTAGAGTAAAAAATACAGCACCAACACTTAAACAAATAACTAATATAGCAGAAATAACTAAATACAGTAATGAATCTGGTTTAGTTGATAGAGATAACTCAAAAAATGTAGTATTACCATCAGATGAAGATTTACCAAAGTATAAAACAGATGAAATAAATGAAGGAAAAGAATA
>CALXWN010000119.1:0-2929 GCA_944392415.1 uncultured Clostridia bacterium
ACTAAAACAGAGAGAATAACTAGATTATTCCCTCCTGTTTTAGTGCATTTTTAAAATTTAGCTGTAAATAGTAACCTTACAAATAGTTACAATTTTTTAATCTATTGTCGTTGATGTTCTTCCTGTACCAATTACCGCTTCTAGCAATGCTCTCCAAGTATTGCAGCCCACTATGCCATCAACAGTTAACCCACTCACTCTTTGATAGCTTCTAACTGCATTTAATGTTTGTGTACCGAAAACTCCATCTAATCCTCCTGTTTTGTATCCTAATGTATTCAAACAATCTTGCGCTATAAGTACATATGAGCCTCTTGAATTACTTCTTATAGTCGGAAATCCTCCTGTTGAGCAAGCTGGCGACCCGGCGGCGTTTATCAAAGTGCACCCACGTTGGTGTTAAACTTTTTGGCTCTACATATGACCACACATTTGAATTTAGTGCACTTGTATATAATTGCGCTCTTCTTGCGACGCTTAAAGTTTGCCCTGCATCAAAAGCGAGTCCTGCATAGTGTTGTGAAAAATTGCTGTGACCACCTTCCCATGGTCTTTTAAATGCATAGCCAACTGGTATAGGTCCACCAAATGCATATCTTTGACTATTCCATGCCTGCATACATCTTTTTTCTGTCCATAGTGTTGGACTATTGCTTGAACCTCTAAATTCTCCTACTGTTAGTGTTCTATTTGTAACATATGGCATAGCCTCCCTTTCTCCTCTGTAATATGTTTCCATCCTATTTGTATCATTATTATACACTTTAATTTTTGCCATTTTCGCATTCCTCCATAATTAAATTAATAGCTTTTTTATATTTTATGCTATGTTACTTTTATCTAAATTGTTACAGTTCTCGGCTATTATTTATAAGCTTTAATATACATTTTGGAGCTTTTAGTGCAACGTAGCTAACAAAGAAGCTAGGCACATATGTCTTTATCTGAGAAGCGTAGTCGGAGAGTGCAAGCACTTTCGCGTAAGAGAAACCTTGAGGCAAATGCGGAAGAATGTATATTGAAGCTTAATCAAATAATTTGAATGTGCACTGTAGCAATCTATCTTCTTAATTTTAAACATTGTCCCGGATAAATTAAATTTGGATTTTGAATTCTATTTAGCATTACTATATTTGCTATTGTTGTATTATATCTTCTAGCAATTGAATATAAAGTATCACCCCTTACAACTTTATAACAACTATGTCCTAGTTCTGTTTCCATACCTTGTGTTTTTACTACCAATCTTTGACCCGGATATATTAAATTAGGATTTGATATATTGTTTTCTCGTACAATTTGTGATACTGTTGTTCCATAGTTTAATGCTATTCTACTTAAAGTGTCACCTCTTTTAACTACATACACAATTTCTTCTAATGGGTCATCTCCTCCAGATGTTGTTACTGGTACTTTTAAGGTTTCGCCAGCATATATAAGATTTGGATTTTGTATGTTATTTATTCTCACTAGTTCTTGCACTGTTGTGCCATAAATTCTTGCTATTTGTGAAAGAGTATCTCCTCTTACTATTGTTATTGTTCTATAATTTCCAGTAGGTTCTTCCACTTCTGGTAGAATTTCACTAGGACTGTCACTTTCATTTATAAATATTTCTTTGGTAAATTTGTTTCTATCTACATATCCATTTATTCCACTAACTTCTCCTGTATCTGTATATTGCCACCCAATATAAGTACTCCATTTTCCATTATCTTGAGGACTACTTACTCCATACTCTGCCACCCAAAGTGGATAATTTAATATTTCTCCATTCCAAATAGTTCTTGCTGTATATGTGTTACTATAAACAACTACTGGCTTTTGTGTAAGCTCCTCTAATTTTCTAATAAAAGCTAATCCAATTGCATTTATTTCTTCATTGTTTAAGTTTCCAAACTCCTCAAAATCCATTGCAAGTCTGCAATCTATTTCTTTGCCAGCAATTTTTGAAGCAAAAAACTGTGCCTCTAGCCTTGCCTCTTCTTCGCTTCTCGCTGTTACATAGTGATAAAACCCTATTTTAAGTCCATTTGCTTTTGCATTTTGATAACTTTGTTCAAATGTTGGTGAAACATATGTAGTTCCTTGTGTTGCTTTTATGTATACAACTTGTATTCCGCTATTTGCTACTTCTGTGAAATTAATGTTTCCTTGCCAATTGCTAACATCAATGCCTTCATATATTTCACTAGATGCTGGTTCAATGGCTTCTACTTTTGAAATTGAAATTTGAATTACAATTATTATCATTAGAATTATAGTTAGCAGTTTTTTCAAAAAATTTCCTCCTTTCTCTTATATTTTATAAAGTACGCCAAAATTATGTTACAGTTCGCTGAAATGCTCCAGAAAATATATTGAGACTTTGTTCAACAATCTCTAACATAATTTTGATTTTTTTGTCAAAAATAATTTTTGAATAAATTTTTGAAAACTGCAAAAAATAAAAATATATTTTGATGAAAGGAAGGATTTTTATGGCTAATTTAAGTAAAGTAGAATTACAAAACTTAAGACATTTTATTGGTTCTTCTGATACTTGTTATGCAAAATTAAATCAATATGCAAGTACAGCTGTTGACCCACAAATAAAACAGCTTTTTACTAAAGCTGCTCAAGATAGTTTAAATACTAAACAAACTCTTATGACATTTTTAGAGAACTAAAAATTGAAACTTTTTTGATAAAATTATTTTTGTTTTGTTTTTTCTTTTTGTTCATTTTAGCAAATTATTTAAAAAATTTGCAAAGTTTAATTTTTATGAAAGGAGATATTTATGGACGAGAAAACAATGGTTAATGATGTATTAGAAAGCACAAAAGCCGGTCTTTCTAGTTATCAAACAGCAATTTCTGAAACAGAAAATATGCAATTAAGACAAACACTTCAACAATTAAGAGATGGAAGTGAAAATTTTCAATATGA
>CALXWN010000120.1:0-2882 GCA_944392415.1 uncultured Clostridia bacterium
AAAATAAGAACACTACTATTAAAACAAATAGGAAAATATTTTTAAGTATTTTTTTCATTTACTTACCTTTCTTATATATGCTTTGCTGGGGTACCTAATGTAATTTAACCTAATAATATAGGCAAAATCTTTTCCTATATTATAAAAAAATTTCACTCTTCCTTGCTTGCTTTTGCATACTTCTTAAGCGTATTATACACCATTGCATTTACTGTTCCTGGAACATCTTTTTTACCTGCTGGAACTCCTGTTAAAATTTCTATTCCTTCATCAATAGTAGACACAGCGTAAATATGGAATTTTCCGTTTTTTACTGCATTTACAACTTCGTCATCTAGGTTCAAGTTTTGAATATTTTGTTTAGGAATTATTACGCCTTGATTTCCTGTTAAACCTTTTAATTTGCAAATTTCAAAATATCCTTCTATTTTTTCATTAACTCCGCCTATTGCTTGGATTTCTCCTTTTTGGTTTACTGAACCTGTTGTTGCAATTCCTTGATTTATAGGGATTCCTGCTAGGTTTGAAAGTAATGCATATAGCTCTGTGCTTGATGCACTATCTCCATCAACTCCATTGTATAATTGTTCAAAACATATACTTGCTGTAAGTGATAATGGCATATCTTTTGCAAATTTTTCGCCTAGGTATCCATTTAATATAAGTATACCTTTTGAATGTGATGAACCAGAAAGTTCTACTTCTCTTTCAATGTCTATTATTCCTTTTTTACCTGTATATGTGTTTACTGTTATTCTTACAGGTTTTCCAAATGAATAATCTCCTATTGACATTACTGTTAACCCATTTATTTGTCCAACTTTTTCACCTTCTGTATCTATTAGAAGTGTTCCTTCTTGTATCATTTCTGTGTATTTTTCATCATATTTTTTTTGTCTATTTTTTCTTTCTTCTAAGGCTTTATCTATATAATCTGCTGTAACAACTTTTGCTTTATCTAATCTTGCCCATGTTGCCGCTTCTGCAATAACCTGTGCTAATTCTCCAAACCTTGTAGATATTCTATTTTGGTTTGTTGATACTCTTGTTGAATATTCTGCAAGTCTTGCAACTGCAAATTTGTCCAAATGTGGAAGTTCATCATCTTCACAATATCCATGTACAAATCTTGCTAAATCTTGTAGATTTTTTTCATTTAATGGAGCATCATCTTCAAATTCTACTTTTATTTTAAATAATTTTCTAAAGTCATTATCTACTGAAAGTAATGTTTGATAAACATTTTCATTTCCAATTATTATAACTTTTAAATCAAGTGGAATTGGCTCTGGTTTTAAAGACACCATTACCATTGAAGATTTTTGATCCATTGAGTTGTCTATCCCAAGTTCTTTATTTCTAAGAACTTTTTTTAGGTTATCATAAACTGCTGGATTTGTAAGTAAATCGTTTGATTGGAATATGATATATCCACCATTTGCCTCATGTAAAAGTCCTGGTCTTATCATTGTATAATCTGTTTTTAATACACCATAATAATTTTCATACTCTAGCCTTCCAAAAATATTGCTAAATGAATAGTTACTATCCATTATTACAGGCGCACCCTCTGTATGGCTATTGTCAATAAATAAATTTACTCTATAATTATCCCAAGGCTTTGTTTCTATAACTCTTGGTCCTGCTTGTTCTTGAAGCTTTTTATCTTCGCCAATAAATTTTGAAATGTTTTTAAGTATATCTTTTTTTACGCCCTCTAAAAATTTATTTATTTTTTTATTTCTTTTAAATTTAGATTTTACATATGTTATATGTCCTTCAACAGATAATGAGGCTATACTTGATTGCCATTCATTTACCTTTTTCTCTGACTCTTGTTCTATTTCTTTTATTTTGCCTATAACTTGGATTATTTGCTCCTGAACTATGGTCGACTTGCTTTCATATTCTTGCTTTAATTTATCATCTAATTTATCAAAATCTTCTTCTTTTATAACTTTGCCATCTAACATTGGCATCATATATATACCAGTATCAGATGCCTTAACTTGAAACCCATATTTTGCAGATTGTGTGTTTAAGTCTTCTAATAATTTATTTCTTTTATCTTGATATTTTTGAACAATTACATTTTTTTGTTTTTCAAAATCATTATTATTAAAAGTACTTTTTAGTTCTATTTTTATATCTTTTATGAACTTATCCATGCAGTCTTTAAATTCTTGACCTTGTCCTGCTGGAAAACCTATTGCAACTGGTTCATTTGGATTTTCAAAATTATACACATAGCACCAATCTTGTGGTACTTTTTTATTTTTACTTATCTTGTTCAAATAATTTTTGGTGTACATAGTTTTACCTACACCTGATGGCCCTTCTAAATAAAGATTATATCCATTTACGTCCACATTTAGCCCAAATTTTAATGATGATATGCCCCTTTCTTGTCCTATGCCATCATAATTTCTTTCTAATTCTTCTGTTGTAACAAAGTTAAATACATCCGGATTACATTTGTATTTTAATTTTTTCCATGATACTTCATTTGTATTTTTCATTTTAAAACTCTTTCCTTTCTAAGATCTTTTGTTTTTAGTATGTGCAAATTTTTAAACAAAATACGTCATCAAAATAGCATTTCCACCATCTTTATAGTATGCATTTCTCCATCCCACCACTTGAAACCCATATGTTTTGTACAGCTTAATTGCTGGCAAGTTGTTTTCATTAACTTCAAGATTTATTTTTTCCATTTCGTGGTTATGAGCATATCTTAAAATATAGCTTAACATATTTGAAGCAAAGCCTTGATTACGCTTGTCTGCTTTTGTTACTATATTCATAATTTCCATTTCTTCAAATATTGTTCTAAATCCTGCAAAGCCATATATTTCTTCATTCTGCTTTATTACAATATATTT
>CALXWN010000121.1:0-2701 GCA_944392415.1 uncultured Clostridia bacterium
TTTTATAAAAATCTATTTCGTTCATCTTTCATCCTTTCCAAGACTTTTATTGTCTTTAATTTTGATGAAAGAGCATATTTAAGTTCTATACAGTTTTTTAAAACTTTTTAAAACATTTTTTATACACCTAAAATTTTTTTAAAACATAAATTTTAGAACTATTTTAGAACTTTTTATAGAATTTTTGAGAACTGCATAGAAAAAGAGTATTAACCAAAATCCATTGATTAATACCCTTTCAGACTTTTGCAATTTCCTTGAGTTCCCTCAAAATTGCTATCGTATGGTCGAGGTGACAGGGATCGAACCTGCGACCTCATGGTCCCAAACCACGCGCTCTACCAACTGAGCCACACCTCGATAAAAATGTCAAAATAGATAAACATTTTAGAGTGGTGAGCCAGGAGGGATTCGAACCCCCGACCCACGGCTTAGAAGGCCGTTGCTCTATCCAACTGAGCTACTGACCCATTGCATAATATATAATGATAGGAATAAATATACAAACTTATATATTAAATTCACAATACATATATTTGACAATGTTGTATCTATTTGTGACACTAATTATCATAGCACAATAAAGCACCTTTTGTCAAGTAAAACTCAAAAAAATATTAGCAAAACGAAATAAAAAACTTCACAATATTATATTGTGAAGCGAAATAATCTGTGTGCCCAAAGCCATATTTTTATTTAACACACTTTTATTAATTTCCCCTAGCAATTATTTGATTATGAGGACTATACGTATCTTTCGAAAGAAGAGTACGGGATACTTCTTGACCATTTAATTTTAATATTTTATATGCTACAGATGTTGCACCATTTGATCCGGATTGAACAACTTTTGTTTTTCCTTTACCTAATGATAAATCTGTTGTGTAAACTGTAGAATAAGGAACTGTTCCAGTTTTATAAGAAACTAATTCAACTTCATATTCTACATCTTCTTTTAATCCATACACACTTATTGTCAATCTTTTATTTGAAGTTGTTGCAACTATTTTTACAGGATAGTTTCTGCTGTTTTTAAATTTAAAATCAGGTGCTCCCCAAGAAACAGTAGCATCTAATCCTATTGGAACATATCCAACTGTAAATGTATGATTTACTCTATTAGTTATTTCTAAATTAGCTCTAAGAACACTATTGTAAAGAGTGCTAGATACTTGGCAAATGCCTCCACCATAATCTGTTGTTACTTGACCATTTGAATATACAGTAGCTGTTTTAAATCCAGCACTAGCAGTACGTTTTCCTACAGTTCCATTAAATGAAAATTTTTCTCCTGGCATTAGTACAGTTCCGTTTATTTTTGATGCAGCAAGTGCAATATTAGTTGAACGATTTGCATTACTTGATGCATAACTTGTTGAATATGTTGCAAGCAAATCTGGGAAAGCTTCTCTGCCAATTTCGTTTGTTGTAACATTAGGATACAATGTTTTTAATGGTATTGTATAAGTGTCTTGTGGTGTAGAAACCATTTGCTTTGCTTCATCTATAGATATATCAAAATCCAAACCATTAGAAGAAGGATAAACAGCATATGGATCGGTTGTGTAATATGCATCTGTAGCTTCTTTGTAAATTTCACTATGTATTTTGTCAATATCTATGCCATCTGGGTGAACTTCCTCTACAGGAACTTCTATAGAGTCTGTGTTATAATCAACTGATGTAAGTTTATCTATAATTAAATTCCTTAGTTCTTCAGATTTAATAACATTTCCAGCCTTGCCAGATGTTATTATTAAATTATTGCCATCAATAGTATATGAAGATTGTTTAATACCATCTTCAAAATTAGCATTCATCTGAGATACAACTGATTCATACAAATCATTATTATATGAAAAGTCTACATTTATATTTACTTTATTTATTAAAGTATTTAGTATATCAAAATTATTTACAAAAATATTTCCATTTCTACCACATGAATAAGCTTCATTTACAGCCTTAGTTATATCATAGCTACATTCAAGCTGACTTGGAAGAACATTATAAAGTATACCATTATGATTAAATACTAAATTAGTCTCTAGTCTAGAATTTAAGTTTTCAGCTATTTTAGTATTTGCTTCATCTTGCGTAAGTCCTGATACATCAATTCCAAGTATAGATATACCAGATATTATTTTATCACTATTAATGTTTATAAGTGCAAAAATTGTGGATAACACACCTATAATAAGAACAAAAACAAGAATACAAATAGTAATTACTATTGCTTTAGTATGTTTTTTCTTTGGTTCTTTAAACGTGGTATCACTATTATTTTCTATTATTTGCTTAGCCTCTTCAAAAACCTCTTCGGTATCGGTAGAAGAGGTGTCAGAATTATAAAGTATTGCATTCATAATAAAGTCTAACCCTTTCTAGAATTCATGCACATATTTTAACACAAAGCAAATCTTTAGTCAAAAATGCTTTGCGTTAAAGTATATTATTATAATATATTAAACAATAAATAAAATTATTTGTAAATATTAAAATGATTTAAGTTTCGGGATTTTTTAGAAAATTTGAAAAAAGTTATCCACAAAATTATTACATTTCTGTTAAAATAAAGAAAAAACCTCTTTTGTTTGGTATAATTTTATTGACACTAAAAAATATTACTAAACAAAAATATGGAGGTTTTTTCTATGAGTTATTTTACCACAAACACTTATCAATTGAAAAGAGAAATTGT
>CALXWN010000122.1:0-2666 GCA_944392415.1 uncultured Clostridia bacterium
TATATTAAGTTTATTTAAAAATAGAAAAGAGGTAAAAATGCTAGAATTAAAACATATAATGTTCGAAAGAGACAATAAAAAAATATTAAATGATATTAATTTAACAATTGATACAGGCAAGTTTATTGCAATAACTGGACAAAATGGTTCCGGAAAATCAACACTTGCAAAAATAATAATGGGAATTGAAAAGCCAGATTCTGGACAAGTAATATTTGAAGGACAAGATATTACTGATAAAACAATTGATGAAAGGGCAAGAATGGGGATAGGATTTGCATTTCAACAACCAGTAAAATTCAAAGGAATAACAGTATTAGACTTAATAAGATTATCTGCCAATAGAAAAATGAACAAAAAAGAAGCATGTGATATATTATCAACAGTTGGACTATGTGCAAATGAATATATAGATAGAGAAGTAAATGGTTCACTATCAGGAGGAGAGCTAAAAAGAATAGAAATTGCACTTCTTGCTGTAAGAGATGCAAAACTATGTATATTTGACGAACCAGAAGCAGGAATAGACTTGTGGAGTTTCCAAAATTTAATAGAAGTATTCGAAAATATACAAGAAAGAACAAAAGGAACAACTTTAATAATTTCTCATCAAGAAAGAATATTAAAAATAGCTGATGAAATAATATTAATGAGAAACGGTAAAATACAAAAAACAGGTAAAGCAGAAGAAGTTTTAGAAGAAATGAATGTAAAACCACATTGCTGTAAGCTAAATAAAGGGACAAAATGTTAAGAGAGGAGACAAATAAAAGCATATATGGAAAAAATAGAAGAAGAATTATTAGAAACAATTGCAGGCGATGATGTAAGAACCGGAGCTTACAATATTAGAAAAAATGGAAAAGGTGTTGAAAGACAAATAACAGAAAACGTAAAAATAGAAACAAAAAATGATGGCACAGGAATAGATATTTATGTAAAAGAAAATACAAAATTTGAAATTGTTCATATTCCAGTTATAATCACTCAAAGTGGACTAAAAGACGTTGTATATAATGATTTTTATATTGGAAAAAATGCAAATGTAGTAATCATTGCTGGTTGCGGAATCCATAATGATGAGCATAATGACTCTCAACATGATGGTATACATCGTTTCTTTTTAGAAGAAGGTGCAAAAGTAAGATATTATGAAAAACACTATGGAGAAGGTAGTGGTACAGGAAAAAGAATATTAAATCCAGTAACAGAAGTAGAATTAAAAGAAGGTTCATCTTTAGAAATGGAGAGTGTACAAATAAAAGGTGTTGACTCTACAATAAGAGAAACAAGAGGAAAAGTATATAAAGATGGAAACTTAGTAGTAACAGAAAAAATACTTACTGCAGGAACACAATTAGCTAAAACTGTGTTTGATGTAGATTTGGAAGAAGAAGGAGCAAGTGTAAAAGTAACATCACGTTCTGTTGCAACAGAAAATTCAAAACAACAATTTGAATCTAAAATCGTAGGAAATACAAAATGTTTTGGACATGTTGAATGTGATGCTATTATAAAAGATAATGCAAAAGTAACTGCAATTCCCGAAATAATTGCAAATAATGTAGATGCAAATTTAATACATGAAGCAGCTATCGGAAAAATTGCAGGAGAGCAATTAATAAAACTAATGACATTAGGTCTTTCAGAAAAAGAGGCAGAAGAAAAAATAATTGAAGGATTTTTAAAATAGAATTCTAAAAATGTAAATAATAATTAACAATAAAATAATACAAAAAAATTTGTAAAATATATTCAAATAAACCATTTGTTTTACATAAACTATAATATAGGAGTGTAAATCAAATGGCTTATTTTTTTAAAAGAGATTTTCCACTATTAATGCAAAATAATATTGCTTATTTAGACAGTGCAGCCACAACGCAAAAGCCTATGCAAGTTATAAATGCTATTAGCGAATACTATAAAAATGCTAACGCAAACCCTCATAGAGGAGCGTATAAATTGAGTTTAGAATCTACAAAAGTGTATAATGAAGCGAGAAAAAAGATTGCAAAGTTTATAAATGCCAAGAGTGAGAACCAAATAGTATTTACTAGAAATGCAACCGAAAGCTTAAACTTAATAGCATATAGTTATGGATTAAATAATTTAGGTAGTAAAGATAAAATTGTACTGTCAATAATGGAACATCATTCTAATTTAGTACCATGGCAATATGTATCGAGAAAGACTGGTAGTACATTAGAATATATGTATATAAATAAAATAGGAGAGATAACAGATGAGGAAATAGATAGCAAAATAGTGGAAGGAACCAAAATTGTTGGAATAACCCATGTATCAAATGTGCTAGGAACAATAAATCCAATAGAAAAAATAATAAAAAAAGCTCATAGTGTTGGGGCTATTTCCATAGTTGACGCATCACAAAGCGTTCCACATATGAAAATAGATGTTCAAAAACTTGATGCAGATTTTTTAGTGTTTTCAGGACATAAAATGTTAGCTCCACTTGGAATAGGTGTGTTATATGCCAAAAGTGAACTATTAGAAAAAATGAAACCATTTTTATTTGGTGGAGACATGATAGAATATGTTTATGAACAAAATGCTACATTTGCCGAAGTACCTACAAAGTACGAAGCAGGTACGCAAAATGTAGAAGGTGCAGTTGGACTATCTGCTGCAATAGATTATTTGAA
>CALXWN010000123.1:0-2657 GCA_944392415.1 uncultured Clostridia bacterium
CTGTGACTATAATGTAGCTTGGTCTAATCCTAATTTTGAATTGTGGTTATTATCACATTTTAAGAAAGTAAGCAGATATATTTCGAAAGACAATGTATTACAAGAATTAAGTAGAGAATTTCAGAAAAAAGGTTTAGGTGATTATACTAAAAACGATACAAATATTTTTGAAAAAGTTACAAGTGAAGAAAGGCTACATACAGCAATAAAGAATTGCGAATATATGGAAGAATTAAATAAAGATGGACAAGCATCACGAAGAAATCCAATGACTAAAGTGTACAAAATAATTGATGGATTAAAAGAATAATTATAATAAGTTTACAGAAGAAAAGCAAAGTAAGAGTGTAATTAATAGTTACAGGATTATTTATAATAGGGTAGGAGATATATAATGAAATGTGATATATGTAAAACAACAAAGGGAAATCGTATTTGTATGATGAAAGAAAATAGATTAATATGTAGTAAATGTTGTGGAAATACAAGAAATATAATTATGTGCAATACTAAATGTGAATATTATAAAAATGAAGAATATAGCTTAATTCCTACTGGTTCATTAGAACTAACAGAAGTTGGAAGAGGAAAAGTAACATTGTTTTCTGAAAGTTTATTTTTACCTAATATTTTAGAATGTTTATATATGAATATAAATAATATAGAAATAAATATTAAAAATCCAATATTAATTTCTGTAAAGTTAAAATTTGAAGTGAAAAAACGAGTTAAACGTAGAGTTGATTCAGACGAAATATATCTTAAAGATGCATGGAAAAGGGAAGATAAGATATTACCTTTTTTAAGCATTTATACGATTGGAACTGGACAAGTTGAAAATGAAAGATTATTAAGGAATAATGTAGAGCAGAAAATAAAAATTGAAAATAATCATGCAGATATTTGGTTAACATTTTCTAAAACAGAAAATGAAAAAATTACCAAAGAACAAAGAAGTATGTACAAAATACCAAATGATATATTAAATGCGCCAATTATGAAAGGGAAACATTTCTTTGGAAAAAATAATACTTTTTTTGCAAATATTGAGTTTGATAAAGAATATGAGATGTTTTTTGATATTTTATATGATAGTATACATACAATTGATAATATAATTTCCATAAATTTAGGAATGATGTTTCCGTTTAATTTTGTTAATTATAGTAAATATAAAGTTAATTTATTAAATGATTATACTTTTAATAAATTATCATCAATACAATTGTTATTACCATTTGAACAGGATGAAATTAATTGTTTTGCAATACCACTAGAAAATGTTAATCAATTATCTTCACCACAATATGTACAGCATAGTTTTCAGCAAATAGAAAATACTTTTCATTATGATAGATGTTGCATTTTTAATCAGGTATTTTATTTAAATACAACAAATGAGGATATTGTTTATTCAAATTTTAAAAAAATACCAATATTTACAGGTATTTATGATACTTTTAATAAAGTATATGATAATGAGTATGCTCCAATTAATATTTCTATTTATAATGCTCATAAAGTTATAAGAGAATATAAAATAGAGGTTGAAATTCAGGGAATATCATATAAAAAAGTACAAAAGGTTTATATAGAACCATGTAATATTATGAATGTTAAAATAGCTCCACAATTAATTGATGAAAAAATTGAAAAGATAACTTCTAATATAGAAAAAGATATATATATTAAAGTTTTAACTGATGATAATGTAATATATGAAGTTTCTGAGAAATGTTTAATTTATCCCAAAGATATATTCGTTGAAAAGTTAGAAAATTCAAGAAAAGATTGGAAAATTGACTGTAGGGGATTTTTAGCAAGATGGGTAACTCCAAATGCACAATGCATTGATGAAATTATTTCTAAAGCAGCACTAAATGGAGACATTTTAGGAGGCTTATCATCTAATTTATTTAGAAGCGAAGAAGACATAAAGAAAATTTATGATACATTAGCCAATCTTAAGTATGTCATTCGTTCTACTAGTTTTTCAGAAGGTAATTATCATACGCAAAGGATTTCTTTACCGGAAAGAACAATGACATTAAGGTCAGGAAATTGTATAGATTTATCAATATTACTTGCTAGTTGCTTTGAAGCTATAAATTTAAAAACATATATTGTTTTAATTCCAGGACATGCAATGGTTATGGTTGAATTAGATTATAAAAATATAGTGTGTATTGAATCAACATGTTTAGGACACAATGAATATAGTGAAGCTGTAAGCATAGGAATGAGCAAATATAAACAATTTTTTAACAGGAATAAAGATCCTTTAGATAATAATGCATATTTAGTTGATATAGATAATGCTAGAAAAAGTAAAATATATCCTATGAATTAAAATTTAAATATGTAGAAATAAAAGATAAAAGTTAAATCGAAATTTTTAAATAAACTAGTTTATCAATACTAAGAAATTAATGCAATAAATTATTTATATAAAATTAAGCCGAGATTTAACTCGGCTTTTTCCAATTATAATACAAATTATTTTTACAATTTTAACACAAAATTGCAAAATGTGTTAAAATTGTAAATAAACTATTCACTCAAACTTCCAGTAATTAACTGCACTCCATCACAAAAACCATTCCTATAATACTTCTCATTCCAATAACAGATATAATCCATAAAATTCTTATCAAGTC
>CALXWN010000124.1:0-2648 GCA_944392415.1 uncultured Clostridia bacterium
CCTTTATCAAGTATGCCTGCAAAAATATTTTTGAAGATTATAAGTAATATTGGACCTAATATAAGTCCCCATACATTCCATATTTTATATCCTGTGTACATTGCAATTAATGTAAACGCTGGGTGTATGCCTATATGTTTGCTAACTAATTTTGGCTCTAAAAATTGCCTTACAACACTCATTATTACCCACAAGCCAAGTATTGCAACACCTAGCACAATATCTCCATTTAAGCTACTAATTATAGCCCAAGGTATCATTGCTGTTCCTGAACCTAGTATAGGGAGCGCATCTATAAATCCTATTCCTAGTGCTGCAAGAAGCGGAAATTCAACATTTAACCCAACTAATTGAAATACCGTAAGTCCGATTAATGAAATTACAAATGATACGAATATAAGTGTAGCTTCTGCCCTTAAATATTGTCCTAAAGCTTTTGCTATTTCTCTCAAATGTTTAGTTAGTTTTTTCATCCAAAGTTCTGGCAAATGGTGCTCTAATTGGTCTATCATATATATCTTATCTGTGCATAAGAAATACAATGCCATTGCTGAGAAAAATATTGATAAAACTAAATTTGGAATTTCCATTATCCAATTAGTTATTCCTGTAAGTATGTTTGTAATTCCTGAGGTGATTGAATTTACCACATTACTTTCTACTTGTTCTATGCTTGCCCTTAGCTCTTCCGGAACTTTATCAAGTATATTTATATTTTGTGTGAAACTATTTATCATTTCTTTGGCATTGTTATAATACATTTCTGAGTCTTCTAGCAAATTGCTTGCTTCTGAAAATAATGTCACTATTCCCCATGCTAAAAGTCCGAGCTATTATAAGTACTGCTATAACCATGACAAAAATGCTACTAAATCGTCTTGTCCATTTACATTTTTTCATAAGAAAACGAATTAGTGGCTCCAATAATAAAGCCAAAACAAAGGATACTAGAAATGGCATATAAAATACTGATAATTTGAAACAAATGAGTATAATCACTACTGTTAAAGCTAATAAAAATAAACGCTTTAATACTTTACTCCAATAATTTATATCAGACACCATTTTCAAAATCTTCTCCTCTGTTTTAGCTAATATTATTATATGAAGATTTATTTTATTTATACATAATAAATGCAAAAGATGATATTTATCTTTTGCATTTTAAATTATATTTTTTATCTATCTCTTATAAATATCCTTTTGTGTATACTTTTCCGGTTTTAATCCCAACTTATCCTTTGAATACACTGTAAGAACTAATGTTAATATTAATATAAAAATTCCCATTACAATCATAGCAATATCTATATTATATATACCAACAATAGCCGAGCCTAAAAGTGTAATAATTGTTCTAAAAATATTATCACAAATTGATTTTGATGAATATATAGCCGGCAAAATTTTTGTACTAGCAAAATTATTAACATATTTTTTAGCTAAAATCTGGTCAATTGCATTTGCAGCTCCCATAATTAATAATATAACAACTATAATTATTAGTTTTGTATAGAATGGAAGTTGTGCCATAGCAATAATTCCTGCTAATATAAATCCAATAGCAAATGTTAATAAAATATTAGTTAAAGACCTATTTTTAAATTTCTTGTTAAAGTCTAATGCTGTATTTGAAAATAATCCTCTAGTTAACTCAAACATAGCAAATATGAAACCTACTTGAACAGATGTTGCTCCTATATCTTGTAACAAGGTTAATTGATAAGAATCTAAAAGTACAATTATACCCCAAACAGCTCCTGTCATAATAAGCAATGCTCTTAGACGTTTTGATTTTGTTATAAATTTATATCCTTTTTTCAAATCTTTGATATAATCTTTAAAGCTTTCTTTGCTTTCAACCTCTTGTATATCATTAAAATTAAAAGATATAGCAGTTGCTGCTATTACGCATATTAAACACAAAAATATTGGAATATATGGATTTATATCATACAAAAATCCCGATATAATTGTTGATATTGCTGAGAAAATACAATACCTTGAAAAACCTTTTTTATCTAACCTCGAAAAAATTTCATTTCTTTGATAAGTTGGTGCTTGTGGAATTGATGTACTTAACAAGTTTGGTTCAGACACGAATTTTAAAGCAAATGCCACTCCACTTATAAATTGTAATAGAGCAAGTCCTGCAAATCCATCAAAGGTAATTATCAAAATTGCCCAAATTATATTAAATATATTTCCAGCAATTGCAGTATTTTTATATCCTATTTTTGACGCAAGCAAAGTAGCTGGAACTTGCATTACTATCATGGATAAGGCATATACCGTAGCAGCTAGTAATATTTGAGATTCAGTAATTCCTTTTACATCTAATAAAAACATTACTCTTATGCCATAAAAAAATAGTAAATCATAACCAAGCATCAAATATTTTGGATATAATCTTAAATTGTGTTTTCTCACTTTTACTTCTTCTGTTACTGCCATTTCTTTACTCCTCTTTTGTCTATTTTTTACAATATTATTATATTTTATTCATCCTTACTTTATTAAGGTTTTCTGTATAGTTAAATATGGTGAATTTAAAGTCTTTTTTATAGGTAGTATTCTATCATCTGCTAAATTAAAAGTCAACAAAGTATGTTTTTTCGTTTCCGTAAATTTTATATTTTTTTCTAATT
>CALXWN010000125.1:0-2600 GCA_944392415.1 uncultured Clostridia bacterium
ATTCCTATTATGTCGTACAATGCGTATGAATTAGATACCAAGTTTGGTAAAGCTGAAGACTTTATAGCTCAGATTGAAGAAATTACTGGAAACAAAATTATCCATACTATACAAGGAGCTGAACCCATTGGTCCAAAGAAAATGACTGATATAATGATTATTGCTCCTGCAACAGGAAATACTATAGCAAAACTTGCAAACGGTATTACAGACACTCCTGTTACCATGGCTGCAAAATCTCATTTAAGAAATGAGAATCCTTTGATTATAGCCATTTCTACCAATGATGCATTAAGTGGTAGTGCTAAGAACATAGGTACATTATTAAACAGAAGAAATTATTATTTTGTTCCATTTAGACAAGATAACCCTATTACTAAACCAAGATCAATTGTTTTTGATGAAGAATATATTACCAAAACAATTGAATATGCATTAAATGGAGAACAAATCGAGCCAATTATGTTATGAATATAATAACATTCATGATATATGTTCTTGATATTTCAGGTGAACGAAGACGACGAAGGAAAGAAGTGAACTGTGTAGCAGTGGTTCCGCCGTGAAATAAGAAAGAAACATATATTGTGAATTTTTAATTATCTAAAAACAAAAGTGGGATCTACTTCCCACTTTTTGCATTTGTATATTCTTTTTTAATTTCTTTTTCAAGTTTTTCAAATTTACCTACTCTAGAAATTATAGAAATATCTTCAAATATAGATATAAGCTCTACTATCATTAATATTGCTCCGCAAACTCTTGTAAGTAATTCTAAAGACCCAACTGGATTAAATAGCACTATCATTCCAAAAAGTCCTGTTAAAATTGACATTGCAAGTAGTACTCCCCAATGGCTATCATAAATATCTCTTATGTTCATAGATATTTGAAGTTTGAAAATACTATCTACTATTATCCAAATTCCTAGTATTATAGGTAATAAATAACTTACATTATAATAGTTAATCATTAAAACAAATCCTAAAATAATATAAATTATTGCCTGTACCAATTCACCGCTAAAAAACCTGTAATCGTTTTTAATAGAAAAGTATGAAACTAAGTGAACAAGGCCATCAAGTACAAGTATAACTCCAAATACAATCATAAGTACATTTATGGTGCTAATTGGTCTTGTAAACATAAATAGTCCAAATACTAATAATACAATTGAAAGTATAATTGAGTTTCTTCCTAGTTTTCTAATGTATTTTTCCATAAATAAATCCTCCTTTGTTTTTATATTTACGCGTGAAAATTAAGCATAAATTTTATACATATATATTAACACAACAAAATATTTTTGTGAAGTAATTATCAAAATAATTTTGCTCTCCTATAACATTTTTGCCTAACTATTGCTTTTCTCCGTTTGCGATATATTTCAAATATGCAAAAATGAATCCATTTAGGTTTCCATCCATAACACCTTGTACATCCCCCACTTCATAATTAGTTCTGTGGTCTTTTACTAAGGTATATGGGCAAAATACATATGAACGTATTTGACTTCCCCATGCAATATCCATTTGAACGCCTTTTAAATCATCTATTGTTTCTTTATTCGCCTTTTCTTTTAATGCTAATAATTTGGACTTAAGCATTTTCATAGCTGTATCCCTATTTTGAAATTGGCTTCTTTCAGTTTGACAAGCAACGACAATTCCAGTAGGAATGTGAGTAAGTCTAACTGCTGAAGATGTTTTATTTATATGTTGTCCTCCTGCACCAGAAGACCTAAAAACATCCATTTTAATGTCATCTGGATTAATGTATATATCTTCGTCTTCATTTATTTCAGGTAAAACTTCAACTGAGGCAAAAGATGTGTGTCTTCTTCCACCACTATCAAACGGAGAAATTCTAACTAATCTATGAACTCCATGTTCACTTTTTAAATAGCCATAAGCATACTCTCCTGAAACTTGAAAAGTAACACTTTTAAGTCCTGCCTCTTCCCCATCTAAATAATCTAATTCTTCTACTTTAAAATCATTTGCATTTGCCCATCTAGTATACATTCTATAAAGCATTTCAGCCCAGTCTTGAGCTTCTGTTCCTCCTGCTCCTGGATGAATTGTAATTATTGCATTATTCGCATCATATTTGCCAGAAAGAAGTGTGGAAATTTCAAGTTCATTAATTTTATTTTCTAAATTTTTAAGTGCATCAGTTATTTCTTTTTCTAAATTATTATCATTTTCTTCTACAACTAAATCAAAGATTTCCTGAGTAGCATTTAAGTCATTTTCTACATCCTTGAATAATGTAACCTTCTTTTTCAAAGAAGATATTTTTGATAGAACTTTGGCTTGGTTTTCTGTGTCTTGCCAAAAGTCTTGACTTAAAGTTTGATTTTCTAAATTTGCTAATTCTTCTTCTACCTCAGATAGTTTCATCGATTCTTTTAAATCTGAAAGCTTTGTTTTTAAATTATTAATTTGCCTTGATACCTCATCTATGTCTAACATGTAATTCTCCTTAATTTTTTACTCAATAAAGTATATCATATTATTCAGCTAATATCTATAGTGATATACAAATTTTAAGGAATTTGATATACAATTTTTAAGAGTTTTGATATACATTTTTTAAAA
>CALXWN010000126.1:0-2529 GCA_944392415.1 uncultured Clostridia bacterium
AAACGGTATATACAGATAGCAAATGGTGCATATTCATTTTAAATCAAATAATCCAAAATAGCATTAAATACTCAAAAAAAGATGGTAAAAAAATTGAAATATATTCAGAAGAGAAGAAGGACAGTGTTACACTTTGGGTTAAAGATAATGGAATTGGAATTAAAGAAAAAGATATTTCAAGAGTATTTGAAAAAGGCTTTACTGGCGAAAATGGAAGATTGATTGGCAAAAAATCAACAGGAATTGGTCTTTATTTATGCAAAAAATTATGTGATAAATTAGACTTAGGAATAAAGCTTGATTCTGAAGAGGGAAAAGGTACAGTCGTGAAGATAACTTTTCCAATTAATAGTATGACTGAAATGTAATTTTATTAATTCAAATTTTCAACGTAAAATATAAATTAAGCCATGTAATACTATAATAAAACGTAATATAGCTTATTGACATTTTTAATATAATGATTATATAATAATGGCATAATTAAAGTAATGAAAGTAAAATGAATAGTATAATTCGTTTGGGTCTTTCACAGAAAGGAATATAATATGGAAAATAAAGTAATAGTTACAGGTCATAAAAATCCAGATACAGATTCAATTTGTTCAAGCATAGTTATGGCAAATTTAGCAAAACATTATGGAGTTGATAGCAAGGCAGTAAGACTAGGAAATCTTAATAAAGAAACAGAATATGTATTCAAGCACTTAAATATGGAGGCACAAGAATTAATTGAAAAAGTAGATGAAGGTCAAGAATTGATTTTAGTAGACCACAATGAAAAAGCTCAAAGTGTAGAGGGAAGAGAAAAGGCAAAAGTTTTAGCGGTAATTGATCACCACAGGATAGCAGACTTTGAAACAAATGAACCTCTATATTACTTAGCAAAACCTTATGGATGTACAGCTACAATTCTTTTTGAAGAATATAGAAAAGCAGGTTTAGAAATAGATAAAACAATGGGAACATTAATGTTAAGTGCAATTGTATCAGATACATTATTATTAAAATCTCCTACATGCACAGAAAAAGATGTGAAAGCAGTTCGAGAACTTGAAAATATTACAGGCTTAAAGGCAAGTGAATATGGATTAGAAATGCTAAAAGCAGGAACTGACTTAAGTACATATTCAAGCCAAGAAGTTATTAATTTAGATGCCAAAGAATTTGAAAAGAATGGTAAAAAAGTGGTTATTGCACAAGTTAATACAGCAGATATTAACGATGTTTTCTCAAGAAGAGAAGAAATAGAGTTTGCAATGGAAAAAGAAATTGCAGAAAAGAAAATTGATTTATTTATATTTGTAATAACAGACATCATAAATACTAACTCTAAAATTATTGCTTTAGGTCAAAACAAAGAACTTACGGAAAAAGCATTTAATAAAAAACTAGACGAGTTAGATTCAATGATGCTAGAAGGTGTTGTTTCAAGAAAGAAACAAATAGCACCACAAATACTAGAAGTAATTGATTAAAATTTTGGTGCCACAATTCACAGTTGATTTTTAAATTTACATAGTTGCAACATATATTTTTCCGCTTTTACTGCGCGGGTCGCTACGCTCCAACTTGCACGCTTTGTCTTCGCTTCTAAGATAAAGACAAAATTTAGTTACATTGTTATCAGCTACGCCTCGCTAAAAGCTCCAAAACATATGTTGCAACTTTTACTAAAATAAAATCAACTCTGAATAGTAACGAATTGTGGCATTTTTTGTAATTTTTTTTCAAAACCACTTGACATACCATTAAATTCCATATATAATAATTCCACAATTTGTTATTCAAATTGTTTTTTCTTAAAAACAATAATCAATCAGATTATTGTAATTTCCACTTAACTTTTTAAAATTTAATATTTAAAGGAGGTGCTTGCCTATGCACAAAATCTCTAAACTAAAGATTATTTTTTGTGCTTGTGTTATTTTATTGGCTACAATTTTAATTTATATGCAAATGAATAGTAACAATGTAACCATAAGTAAAAAACAAGTACAATCAGAAGCTGACAAAGTTGCTATACAGGCAAAATCTACAAAAGATTGCAATGTAAAATTGTATAAAAAAGCTAAAGAGGAGGATGAATTTACAGAAATAAAAGCTGAAGAAAAACAAGGCATTTTAAGCACAACAAATATTTTCGAAATTGAAACTAAAGACAATGCTAGTCCAAATAATGTTACAAATATTAAATCTGTAGTAACAGATGATTACATTATTATAAGTTTTACACCAGCAGAAGATGAGGCAACATTATATGAATATTATATAGAAACTGAAGAAAAAACTAATGACATAAATGCAAATAATGGAGAGAGCATGCAAGTCAACCAATCCAATATTACCCAAGTATATAGTGACTCTGGCATAAAAGGATATAACTACATTATTGACAATAGTAAAGAAACAGAAGCAGGGGTTAATGTTAACAAAACAGATGATGAACCAATTTTGTTTACTGGTATTGAATGGGACAAAGACTATTATTTACATATTAGAGCAATAGATAATAGTGGTAATTATTCA
>CALXWN010000127.1:0-2505 GCA_944392415.1 uncultured Clostridia bacterium
AGACCACAATTCTATTTCAGAACAACAGACGTTACAGGATTAATTGATTTACCTGCAGGAACAGAAATGGTAATGCCAGGAGATAACGTAGATATGACAATCGAATTAATTACACCAATCGCTATCGAACAAGGATTAAGATTCGCTATTCGTGAAGGTGGAAAAACAGTTGGTTCTGGTGTTGTATCAGAAGTAATTGAATAATAATATACAGTTTAGTATAAAAAATAAGGTAGGCAATAGTTTTGCTTACCTTGTTTTTATGAAATCAATTTATATTACAAAATTGTTACAAATATCTTGACTTTGAAGGGCATTAGTTATAAGATAATTATGAATATTTTTATAAATAATAAGATATAAAAAATTTCCAAGTTGTGTGAAAGAAAACACAAAAAAGCTATGAATAAAAGTAATAATAGGACATAGGAGGAACTAAATGAAAAAACTGCTAAATATATTATCAATAATTATAATATTTGCCTTAATAATGGCAAGTGTTAGTTTTGCAAATACAGGAACTTTAAAAGATACAGACTTTTTGAATGTAAGAGAAACTCCATCAACATCATCAAACATAGTAACAGTTTTACCTGCAAATGCTTCATTTGATATTATTGCAGAAGAAGGAGATTGGTACCAAATTAAATATCAAGACTATACAGGTTATGTAAGCAAACAATATGTTGAAGTAAGTGAAACTACTGCAAATACTAGCATTCCAGCAAAAGCAAATTCAAATGGGATAATAAATAGCAATTCAAACATATATATTTTACCATTAATTAATTCAACAGTAATAGGAACAGTAAATAGTGGAACAGAGGTTTTAGTTGTTTCTATAACAGGTAAATGGGCATATATTCAAACAGATAAAACTTCTGGATGGGTGTTTACTAATAATGTTAACGGTACAGAAGAAACTGCTAGTGAAACTAATAATAACGATACAAGTTCAGAAAATGGAAACAGTGATATTGTAGATAATAACGAGGCAGATACAAACTCATCAGATAATCAAAATAATAATGCGGGTTCTGATGAAAATACTAATAATAGTTCTTCAAATGAAAACTCTAGCAATGAAGAAAATGCTAACAACACGGATAATGAAGAAAACAATAATTCAAATAATGAAGAAAATAATTCAGACAGCAACTCATCAGTCAATTCAGAAGATTATCCAAAAACAATGTATGTAAATGTTGATGCTGTATATATTAGGGCACAAGCAACAACTTCATCAGACATTGTAGCAAGTGTAGGACTTAATACGCCAGTTACTGTAAGGGGAGAAGAAGGAGACTGGTATAGAGTATCTGTTACTGATGGCGATGGATATATGATGAAGCAATATTTATCAGATAGTAGACAATGAATTAAATAGTGGGGGCACAGAAAGGAAGTATATGAATAGGCCAATTTGTGTTCTCACTATTATTGTAATTGTGGCAATAATAGGACTGCACTCTTGTGGTGTAGTCTTTTTTGACTATGATAAAGTTTATGAATTAGATGGAGCTACCCAAGATTTTGAGGGAATCATATTAGGCAAAAAATCTGAAACTGACTATAAAGTAACCTATATTATAGAAATAAATGAAGCACAAAATAGTTATACACAAAAAAATAATTCGAAAAATAATGAAATTGGTGAAACAAATGAGAATATGCAAAATGAAAATGAACAAGAAGAGAATAAAAAAACTGTAGATACACAAATTTTTGTAGGTAAAAAATTCCTACTAGATGTTAAAAAGAAAGATTATAGCAAAGAATTAGAATATGGTGACATTATTACTTTTAACGCCATATACAATAAGCCAAATGCTCAAAGAAACTATGGAGGATATGACTATTCTCTATATTTAAAAACTCAAACCATATATGGAACTTTTGAAGGGTCACAATTACAGCTCAAATCAAAAAATAAAGGGAGTTTTGTTCAAAAAGGTATAATTTCATTTAAAGAATATATAAAAGGCATTTTAAAGGCAAATTTAGATGAAAACGAGGCTGAACTATGTATAGGATTGGTTATTGGTGATAGAACAAATTTATCAGAAAATATACAAGAAGATTTTAAAACATCGAACTTAACACATATGCTTGCAGTATCAGGCTCTCATTTTGTATATATTATTTTAGCAGTAACTTATATAAACAAATTTTTAAAACGTAAACGATTAGGACAAGTATTAATGCTAATAGTTATAGTATTGTTTATGAATTTAACCGGTAATACAGGTTCGGTGGTTAGGTCTGGAATAATGGCAGCTTTAGGAATAATAGCAAGCATAATACATAGAAAAGCTGATATATGGAACGATATGGCTATAGCACTGCTAATTCAAATTATATTAAATCCATATATAATATTTGATGTAGGAGTACAGCTATCTTATGGTGGAGTTATAGGAATAGTTGCTTTTAATAAAATTGTAACAAATCAAATAGAACAATTGAGCAATAAAATAAGAGAAAAATTTGCTAATTTAATAAAAG
>CALXWN010000128.1:0-2541 GCA_944392415.1 uncultured Clostridia bacterium
ATAGTATTTTGAAAATCTTTTTTCAATAATTCAGTAGCATATTTGTTATCTTTAGTAATTTCAGCAGTAGCTTCTTTTTTACCTCTTTCATATTCTTTATCTAAAAGTGCAGGAATTTCATTTACTTTTTCCTCTAATTCTTTTAAATGTTCTTGATTTTTTTCTGCCTCTTCCATTAGTTGATTTGTAACTAATTCTTTTTCAGCCAATTCTTTTTCTCTTTGCTTTTTTTCATCCTCCCACTGGTTATTACTAATTTCTCTTTCTCTCTTTAACTTATAATTGTACTCTTCTACTTCTCTATCTCTTTCAACTTTTAGAGCTTTTGCTTTAGCATCATATTCTTTTTGCAATTCTTCCTTTTTAATATCAAATTCTTTTTCTAACTCAGCAATATTATTGTTAAGTTCCTCTTCTTTTGCCTTTTTTTCGTTTTCTAGTTTTGACATATAATCTTTTCCAGCATTTACGACAACTGTCAAATTGCTCAATTCTTTTTCAATTCCATACAAGTTCTTTAATTTTTCCTCTTCTTCTTTTATTGCTGTTTCTAATTTTTCAAACTTTTTATTCAATTCATCTGAAAAAATTTTTTGCTCAACATTTTTTCTTGTTTCTTCTATTGCTTCTTCTGCTTTTTTCTTCTTTTCTTCCTTTTCAGGCTCATATTTTGTTTTTGCAACTTCTTTTTCTCTTTCAAGTGCCTCATTTAGTGCTTCTAAAATTTCTGCTTTTGTGTTTTTTAATGTGATCTCTTCTTTTTTCATTTTTACAATTCCCTTCATCAATTTTTGGCTAATTCTGTATTTGCACAGAAAAATTATAGCTTAATCATTTTATATCATGAATTCTAGCTTAAGGCAATAGATTATATCAAATCTTTTTTAAAACTTTTTATGTTCATAATTTCAGCTTTTCTTTTCATATTATGCAAAATTTATTTCAATTTTCTATTTGTTATTGCCAACTAACTCCTTTACATAGTATAATGTTTTCGGTGATAATATGAGTAATAATAAAAAAAGAAAAAAATCAAATGAAGACTTAGCTTTTTCTGAGGAAATCAAAATAATGAAGAAAGATTTCAAAAATATGGTGGATGATATGGGCGATGAAGAATTTATAATTCTTGTCTCAATCTTAATGCACTATGTCAAAAACTACGACATTTTTGATGATGATTATTCAGATATTTTCGATTCTGATGAAGATTTTGAAAATGATGACTATGAAGACATTTTTGACGAAGATTATGAAGATAACGACTACGAAGACATTTTCCATGACGGCTTTGAATATGAAGGGTATGAAGACATATGGGACGAAGATGAAGAATTAGAAGATAATACAAAGAGTTCACATCGTAATAGCAAACGCAATAATAACATTCGTAAATTTCCTTTTAATGACGAAGATTTACCTTTTTAAGAATTGCCCTTAAATTGCATTTAATTAATTTAAAATAACTTACATTTTTGTTGATAATCATAAATTTAGGAAGTGAATCATGCCCATTTTATATATAATAACTGGTCCTTCTGGAGTTGGAAAAAGTACAATTTCAAAAGAACTAGCCATGTCAAGTAATAAATCTGTTTTAATTGAAGGCGACGATATTTACCATCAAGTCGTAGGAGGATACACTCCTGCTTGGAAAGATGGCAATCATTTGCAAACATTTTGGAAAGTTTGTGTAGATATAATTAAAATTTATTTAGATGATGGATATGATGTAATATTTAATTACATTGTTACACCTAATAATATTGAAATAGTAAAAGAGAAATTAAAAAATTATATTATAAAATTTGTTGTTTTATTAACGGATGAAGCCACATTATTATCAAGAGATAAAGAAAGACCTGAAGATTGTCAAATGAAAGAGCGCTGTATAACTTTATTAAATAGTTTCAAAAGTAGAAATTACAACGCTCAAAATATATTAGATACAACCAATTTATCTATTAGCCATACCTTAGAAATCATAAAAAATGATAATAGGTTTATTTTACTCTGATAAAAATAACACCTCCATTATTTTATCATACCTTTCTTTTAGCTTTTCCTTTGTACGAGGACTTAGTTTATTATAATCACGCTCTAATTTTCTTTTTACATATTCTGCCCCATCTGATATTGATAAATTCATTTTATTATATACTAAAGAAAACAATGATGGTATACAATCAAAATGAGCTATTACATCTGCATCAGCAACACATTGTTCTTCTATAGTATTTCTTTGTGATTTTCTACTACTTCTATGATTTAATACACAATTTTTTACTTTTTCTATCCTATCTTTTGAATAGTCTAACTTTGTTAGTAATTCCTCAGCAATTTCTGCGCCATAAATATGGTGTTCTTCTCTATCACCATATTCGGAAGGCATAGCAATATCATGTAACAAAACTCCTAATTCCACTATTTCTATGTCTGCACCATATTCTTTTGCAAGTTTCACAGCATTGTCTACTACATATTTAATATGTTCATTCCAAAAGTCATAACCATCTTTTTGTTTTGATTTTTCACATCTTA
>CALXWN010000129.1:0-2564 GCA_944392415.1 uncultured Clostridia bacterium
ATTTTTTACGAAACGTACCGCCGCTATTTCGGCCGCGTGCCGAGCGTGTATTTTTACACCTCGCGCTTTGCGGCGATGAAGCTCGTTTTGCCCAAATACTTCGGCAGATTTCTGAACACGATGTTCGTCGACAAGGCGCGCAAAAAGGAAAAAATCACAATCGGCGAGGCGCTCGCGCAGGCGGAGCTTTCTCCCCTGTGCGAAGGCTTGGGCGAGGAGGGGCTGAGCGCGTCGCAGCGGCTGGACGGTGTCGCGGCGGAAGCGCTGTGCCGTTACCTGCACCGCCGCAAGGCGGAAGTGACCGCGCTGTACGAGGGGAACGCCGAAGCGTTCGAGGAGTATGTGGCGCCCGTCATCGCGGGCAAAAGGCGCGTGTGCGTCGTCGATTTGGGCTGGCGCGGCACCATCTTCACCATGCTCGAGCTGTATTTTAGGGAAAAACACCCCGAAATCGTGCTGGAGAGCGCGATGATGGGCGTCACCGATACGCCGATATCCGACCAATTGATCGATTGCGGCAAAATGCACGGGTATTTATTTTCGCATACCGACAATACGAATTACCTCATCGACGGGCGGCAGGTGCTCCTCCTGGAAACGCTGTTTTCCTCGTCGGTTCCCACCACGGTCGGCTACGGCCGGGAGGGCGGCATCGCCTGCCCGGTTTTCGGCGAGCCCGACAGCTCCGGGCTGGTCGCCTGCGCGCAGTTCCGCCACGGAATCCGCGATTTCTGCGCGGAATTTGCGGAATCGGTAAACAAACTCGGCTTCCCTCTGCGCATATCCGGTGCGGAGGCGTACGCGCCCGTCGCACAGGTCAACGGAAACGTCGAATACAATTTAAAGCTGTTCGGGGAGCTGAAAACGAACGCCGAGCCCAACTGTGAGCCTCTTACCATGCGCGAGCTGTTGGACGAGGTTGGGTACACTTCGGCAAAAAAGAAGTGATTGTTCAAAGCAAAAATAAAAACTCATCGCTGCCTTAACGGCGCGATTGCAAATAGAAAAAATATATACAAGGAGAGGAATTGAACAATATGGGCTTGAAAAAGAGAAACTTATCCGCCGTGATGCTTGCGTTCTTTACGGTTGCGGCATTGGTCGCGTTTGCCTTTGCGTTCGTGTTCGAGCAGGGCACGCGGGCGGCGGCGGAAACCATTCGGCACGATATTTCGACGACGGTAAAGAGCATTTCGCCCGGCGTAAAGGAAACGCAATTCTATACGCAGAACAGCTCGAACGACGACCAGGTCGTGTCGTATGCGGTCGAAATCGATATGTCGCGCAACACAGTGATTGCCGGCTATAGCAACTACGATACGAGCGGAAAGTGGGCGATGTCTACCGTCGCCGAACAGGCGGCGGCTGCGGAACGTGTGCGCGGCGTCAATGTTGTGGCGGCGGTCAACGCGGACTTCTTTAACATGGGTACGGGCGAGCCTACCGGCGTTCTCGTCATGAACGGCAAACAAGTCAAAGCGGACGCATCCGCGCTCGCGCAGACCTGGTTCGCCGTAACTTCCGACGGCAAGGCGCACAAGGCGCACATCGGCACGGGCGCGCTGCCCGAAAACACGGTCGAAGCGGTCGGCGGCGCGCTGCGCCTTATCAAGGACGGCGAGATAGTTCCGTCCTCTTCGGATACGTATTATACCACCAAGCAGCCGCGCACGGCAGTCGGCATTACGGCGGACGGAAATGTCGTCCTCGTGGTTGCAGACGGACGGCAAACGCCGTATTCCAGCGGCTATACCTACCAGGAATTGGCGGAAAAATTGTTGCAGATGGGCTGTGTGGACGCCATCAACCTCGACGGCGGCGGCTCGACGACCTATCTCGCACAGTACGCGGGCACGGGCGAGCTGACGCTCGCGAACAGCCCTTCCGACGGGCAGGAACGCAACGTATCCTCTTCGCTGTTGGTCGTATCCAACGCGGAGGCTACGGGCGAATTTGCCGAGGCGACCATCTCGCCGGTCAACCAAATTTACACCCCCGGTTCTACGGTCGATTTTTCGGCAATCGGCGCCGATACGGCCGGTTTCCCCGTCGATATCCCGGAAGACGTCGAATGGCGCATCGCCGATGGAGAGGAAGACCGCGTGTCCGGCCAGCTTTCCGACGCGGCCTCGGACAGCGTCGTATTCACGGGAGACGCGGACAGCGAGGGCGTACTGAAGCTCGAGATGGTATATAACGGCGAGGTCGTCGGCCAAACGGAGATAGAATTCCGCTGGCCGGATACCGTCGCGTTCCCGGCGGCGTCGGCATCGCTGGAGGCAGGCGTGGAGACTGACCTCGGATTGACGGCGCAGTACGAATACCGCGACGTAATTTTCAAGGACGGCGACTTTCAGTGGACGGTTACCAACACGGGAGATACAGACGATCCTTCGCAGCTTATCGGCGAAATGGCGGGGGAGAATTCCAATATCTTCGTCACCAATAAGAATGCCGTCAACGCGCCCGGCACCATTACGGTAACGCTGAAGGCGGACAGCAACGTCACCGCCACTGTGGAAGTGATGGTCGGCGTGGAGCCCACCGTCGCATGGGACTTCGAG
>CALXWN010000130.1:0-8016 GCA_944392415.1 uncultured Clostridia bacterium
CTCTAAAATCCCTATATATACTGATACTAGTATTATACAGGGATTTTTTATTCATTTTTACTGTCAAATTCAGGATACAATAATACAATTTATATTGTACTAGATTTTGAGGGATTTGTCAAACCGGATTTTACGTTTGGGACGCTCCTTTTCGTAAAATATTTTTCGATGGGACCGTCCCCAACGGAAAATAGCAGACCTTTTATAGTCTGCTATTTATTATTTATATCCACATAGATTGTTCTTTTTTAGGTTCTTTCTTTTCTCTCATAGAGTCTTGCAAGCTTTCTCTTTCTGCTCCTGATTCAGTTTCTTCGGTGTTTATGTGTGTGTTTTGGTATCTTGCCATACCAGTTCCTGCTGGTATTAATTTACCAATTATTACGTTTTCTTTTAAGCCTATTAGCTCATCAGTCTTTCCTTTGATTGCTGCTTCTGTTAATACTTTAGTTGTTTCTTGGAATGATGCTGCTGATAAGAAACTGTCTGTTGCTAGAGCTGCTTTTGTTATACCTAGTAATATTCTCTTACCTTCTGCTGGTCTCTTTCCTTCTGATTCTAGTTCTTTGTTGATTTCTTCTAATTCGTTTATATCTACTAGAGAACCTGGAAGTAAGTTACTATCACCGTTATCTTCAACTCTAACCTTCTTAAGCATTTGTCTTGCTATAACTTCTATGTGCTTGTCATTAATATCAACACCTTGGTTTCTATAAACTTTTTGAATTTCTTGTACTAGGTATTCGTGAACGCCTTCAGGGCCTTTTATTGCTAAAATTTCGTTAGGGTTAATTGAACCTTCAGTAATTGGGTCACCAATATCTATATGGTCGCCTTCTGCAACACATAACTTAGCACCAAATGGTATTGAATATGTTTTTGCATTGTCATCAGATACAACTGTAACTTCTTTTTTCTTTTTAACTTCTGAAATTTTGATTGTACCTTCAATTTCTGAGATTATTGCTAATCCCTTTGGTTTACGAGCTTCAAATAGCTCCTCAACTCTAGGAAGACCTTGTGTGATATCTGCAACACCTGCAACACCACCTGAGTGAATAGTTCTCATTGTAAGCTGTGTACCTGGTTCACCAATTGATTGTGCAGCTATTGTTCCTACTGCTTCACCAATTGTTATTTTTTCACGTGTTGCTAAGCTCATACCATAGCATTTAGCACATATTCCGTGTTTTGTTTTACAGTTTAATGGAGAACGTACTTTTACTCTTTCTATTCCAGCATCAACTATTGCTTTTGCTTGTTTTTCTGTTATAAGTTCATCTGGAGTAGCTAGTACTTTTTGTGTTTTTGGATCTCTTATTTCTTTTAATGGATATCTTCCTACTAGTCTTTCTTGTAGACCTTCAATTACTTGATTTCCATCTTTTATTGCATATACTTCTAGTCCTTCTGTTGTTCCACAATCGTCTTCTCTAATGATTAAGTCTTGTGATACATCAACTAATCTTCTTGTTAAGTATCCAGAATCTGCTGTTCTTAAAGCTGTATCTGAAAGACCTTTACGAGCACCATGGGCAGATATGAAGTATTCCAATGCATCTAGACCTTCACGGAATGATGATTTAATTGGTATTTCAACTGTTTTACCAGTTGTACTTGCCATAAGTCCACGCATACCGGCAACTTGTCTTAACTGGCTTATATTACCACGAGCTCCAGATTTTGACATCATGTATATTGGGTTTAAGTCATCAAAGTTCTTTTGCATTGCATCTGCAACTTTGTCTGTTGCTTTTTCCCATATTTTAATTACATTGTTGTATCTTTCATTATCTGTTATTAAACCACGTGTATATTGTGCTGTAACTTTATCTACTTCTTTTTGTGCTTCTGCTAAATCTTGTGCCTTTTCTTCTGGTACCTTAACATCATCAATTGATACTGTCATACCGGCTGTTGTACAATATTTGTAGCCTGTTGATTTAATATAGTCAAGTAGTGTTGCTGTTCTGTCTAATCCATGTACATCAATACATTTTGCAATTATTTGTTTTAATTGTTTTTTAGCTATTGTAAAGTTTATTTCAGGTTCAAATTTATTTTCTTTTTTGCTTCTATCAACAAATCCTAAATCTTGTGGTATTCCTTTATTGTAAATTATTCTTCCTACTGTTGTTACTATCATACCATGATCAATTTCTTTTCCATTTGCGTCATATTCTGCCATTCTTACATGTACTTTTGCGTGTACTCCTAAGTCATGGTTTGCATATGCCATTTCTGCTTCATCTGTTGATGAGAAATACATTCCAGCTCCTAATGTTCCTTTTCTTACTTGTTCTTCTACAGAATCGTTAGGATCTGCTTCTACATCCATTGTTAGGTAATATGCACCTAATATCATATCTTGTGATGGTTCTGTTATAGGTTCACCATCTGTTGGTTTTAACAAGTTGTTTGTTGAAAGCATTAAATATCTTGATTCTGCTTGTGCTTCTGGTGATAATGGTAAGTGAATAGCCATTTGGTCACCGTCGAAGTCAGCGTTAAATGCTGTACAAACTAATGGATGTAATTTTATAGCTCTACCTTCTACTAGTACTGGCTCGAATGCTTGTATACCAAGTCTATGAAGTGTAGGAGCACGGTTTAACATTACTGGGTGGTCTTTGATTACGTCTTCAAGAACTTCCCAAACTGCTGGGTCTAATCTTTCAACCATTCTTTTTGCATTTTTTATGTTATGTGCTAAGTTTCTTGAAACTAATTCTTTCATAACAAATGGTTTGAATAGCTCAACAGCCATTTCTTTTGGAACACCACATTGATATATTTTTAGTTCAGGTCCTACAACTATAACTGAACGTCCTGAATAGTCAACACGTTTTCCTAGTAAGTTTTGACGGAATCTACCTTGTTTTCCTTTTAATAGGTCTGATAAAGATTTTAAAGCCCTTCCACCAGCACCTGTTACAGGTCTTCCACGTCTTGAGTTATCTATTAGGGCATCTACTGATTCTTGTAACATTCTCTTTTCGTTTCTTACAATTATTTCAGGTGCTCCTAATTCTAATAATCTTTTTAATCTGTTATTTCTGTTTATAACTCTTCTATATAAGTCATTTAAGTCTGATGTAGCAAATCTTCCACCATCTAATTGAACCATTGGTCTTAAATCCGGTGGTATAACTGGTATTACATTCATAACCATCCACTCTGGTCTATTTCCTGATAACTTAAATGCTTCTACTGTATCTAATCTTTTTATGATTTTTGCTTTTTTCTGTTCGCTAGCTTTTACTAATTCTTTTTGTAGTTTTTCTGCTAATTTTTCTACATCAATTTCTTCTAATAATTTTCTTAGAGCTTCTGCTCCCATTTCTGCCTTAAATGATCCCACACCATATTTTTCTTCTGCTTCATGATATTCTTTTTCACTTAAAATTTGACATTTATCTAAATTTGAAGTTCCTTTATCTGTTACAATATATGATGCAAAATATACAACTTTTTCTACGGCTCTTGGTGATACATCAAGCATTAAAGCTATTCTATTTGGTATACCTTTGAAATACCAAATATGTGCTACTGGAGCAGCAAGCTCAATGTGTCCCATTCTTTCTCTTCTTACTTTTGATTTTGTTACTTCAACACCACATCTATCACATACAACACCTTTGTATCTGATTCTTTTATATTTACCACAGTGGCATTCCCAGTCTTTTACTGGTCCAAATATTCTTTCGCAGAATAGACCATCTTTTTCTGGCTTAAGTGTTCTATAATTAATGGTTTCTGGCTTTTTTACTTCGCCTTTAGACCATTCTCTTATTTTTTCATCTGATGCTAATCCTATTTTAATCTTGCTTAAAGATTCTAATTCGTCCACTTATTTTGCCTCCCTTTATTTTATTTGGGTGCTTTATTCATTTCAAATCACATACACTGCTGTTCAAATTATTAATGTTATGATTTAAAAGTTCAAAAGCTATTCAGTTAAATAATATTTTTTATTTTAATTGGAATCCATTTTGTTACTATTTACAGCTATGGTTTTTATTCTTAGCTTCAATATATGTTCTTGAACATTTCAAGTGAGCGTAGGCGACGTAGGAGCGGAGCTGGGCGTGCGAGCGCGAAGTAGAGGCTTGCACGAACGAACCGCGAAGTGAAATGTGAAAGAATGTGTATTGAAGTTTAAACAAATTATATAAGCTGTAAATAGTAACTATATATTTAATCAATAAGTCTTTAATAATTAATTACTCATCATAATTCCCATCATCATATGAATCATCATAGCTATCATCTAAATCCTCATCTATGTAATCATCTGAAATTAATCCATCATCTGATTCATCAGATAAATCTTCAAATAAGCTATCACTGTCTTCTGAGTCTTCATCTGTTTCTGTATAGCCGTCTTGTAATTCGTTTTCATCAAGAATTGTTTCTTCATTTGGCTTTGTGTCATTGTTTACAACATTAAAGTCTACTCCATCATCTATATCTTCTTTTAACTCTATTTCAGTGTTTTTATCTGAATATAGTCTAATGTCTAGTCCTAATGATTGTAATTCTTTAACCAATACTTTGAATCCTTCTGGTACTCCTGGTTTTGGAATGTCTTCGCCCTTTACTATTGCTTCATATGTTTTTACACGTCCTACAATATCATCTGATTTTGTTGTAATCATTTCTTGTAATGTGTAAGCTGCACCATAAGCTTCTAATGCCCAAACTTCCATTTCACCAAATCTTTGTCCACCAAATTGTGCTTTACCACCAAGTGGTTGTTGAGTAACTAATGAGTATGGTCCAGTTGAACGAGCGTGAATTTTATCATCTACTAAGTGGTGTAATTTTAACATATACATAACACCAACTGTTACAGGATGGTCAAATGCGTCACCTGTTCTACCATCATAGATTGTTGTTTTTCCATCTTTAGATAGTCCTGCTTCTTCAAGTAACTCTTCAATTTCTTTGTCTTTAGCACCATCAAATACTGGTGTTTCAACTTTCCATCCAAGGGCTCTTGCAGCCATACCTAAGTGAACTTCTAAGACCTGTCCTAAGTTCATACGAGAAGGTACACCCATTGGATTTAATACTATATCTACTGGTGTTCCATCTGGTAGGAATGGCATATCTTCTTCTGGTAATATTCTTGAAATAACACCTTTGTTACCATGACGTCCAGACATTTTATCACCAACTGATATTTTTCTCTTTGTAGCGATGTAACATCTAATTACTTGATTTACTCCAGGTCCTAATTCGTCTGAATTTTCTCTAGTAAATATTTTTACATCAACTATTGTACCTGCTTCGCCATGAGGTACTCTTAAAGATGTATCTCTAACTTCTCTTGATTTTTCACCAAAGATTGCTCTTAGTAATCTTTCTTCTGCTGTAAGTTCTGTTTCTCCTTTTGGAGTAACTTTACCTACTAAGATGTCACCTGGTCTAACTTCTGCACCTATTCTTATGATACCATCTTCGTCTAAGTCTTTTAAGCTATCTTCACCAACGTTTGGTATATCTCTAGTGATTTCTTCTGGTCCAAGTTTTGTATCACGACATTCACAATCATATTCTTCAATATGGATTGATGTGTATACATCTTCTTTTACTAGTCTTTCACTGATAAGAACAGCATCTTCGAAGTTATAACCTTCCCATGTTGAGAAAGCTATAAGCACGTTTCTTCCAAGTGCCATTTCTCCGTTTTCTGTTGATGGTCCATCTGCAATTGTTTCGCCTTTTTTAACCTTTTCTCCAACAGCTACTATTGGTCTTTGGTTTATACATGTACCACCATTTGTTCTCTTGAATTTTAATAGTTTATATCTATCTAATTCATTATTTTTATTTCTGATTTGAATTTCGTCACCAGTAACCTTTTCTACTATACCATCTTCTCTAGCTGAAACTGTTATTCCAGAGTCTTTTGCTGCTCTGTATTCCATACCGGTTCCAACTATTGGAGCTTCTGGTTTTATTAAAGGTACAGCTTGACGTTGCATGTTTGAACCCATTAGAGAACGTTTTACGTCGTCGTGCTCTAAGAATGGAATCATTGCTGCAGCAACTGATACAAGTTCTTTTGGAGATATTTCAACATAGTCTACCATATTCTTTGGAACTTCTTTAATTTCAGTTACTTGTCTTACTTTTATTCTGTCATTTACAAATTTACCTTCACTATCTACTGGTTCTGAAGCTTGAGCTATGATGTATTTATCTTCTTGATCAGCTGTTAAGTAATCAACCTGGTCAGTTAATTTTCCATTTTCTTTGTCTATTTTTCTGTATGGAGCTTCTATAAATCCATATTCATTAATTCTTGCAAATGAAGAAAGTGCTGATATAAGACCAATGTTTGGTCCTTCTGGTGATTCAACTGGGCATAGTCTACCATAGTGAGTATAGTGGATATCTCTAACTTCGAAACCTGCTCTTTCTCTAGTTAAACCTCCAGGTCCTAATGCTGAAATTCTTCTTTTATGTGTAAGCTCAGAAAGTGGGTTTGTTTGATCCATAAATTGTGACAATTGTGAGCTTCCAAAGAATTCTCTAATTGATGATGATATTGGTTTTGTGTTGATTAATGCTTGTGGTGTGATTGAATCTAGGTCTTGAACTGTCATTCTGTCTCTTACAGTTCTTTCTAGTCTTGCTAAACCAATTCTAAATTGATTTTGTAAAAGTTCACCAACGCATCTTATACGTCTATTTCCTAAGTGATCTATATCATCTATTTTTCCTAATCCATGATATAGGTTTAATAAATAGCTTATTGATGCAACAATGTCTTCGTTAGTAATATTTTTTGGTACTAATTCTGACATTCTTTCTTTTATAACATCATGTAATTTTGACTCTTCTGTTGTATCTAGTATAGATTTTAGAACTTGGTAATTTACTAATTCTTTTATATGTAAATCGCTTAAATCTACTGATACAAAGTTGTTTATATCAACTGTTCCGTTACCTATAACTGTAACTTTGGCGTCTCCTACTTTTAGATTAACTGAGTTTATACCTGAGTTTTGAATTTGTTTTGCTACATCTGCTGATATAACATTATCTTTTTCTACAAATATTTCACCAGTTTCACTGTCTGAAATTGTATCATAAGCTATACCACCAGTAATTCTTTCTGCTAGGCTTAATTTACTATTAAATTTGTGTCTTCCTACTTTTGCTAGGTCATATCTTTTTGGATCAAAGAATAATCTATCGAATAATGTTCTAGCTGCATCTACTGTTGGTAATTCACCAGGTCTTAATTTTCTGTATATTTCTATAAGAGCTTCATCTGGCTTTTTTATAGGGTCTCTATCTAAAGTTGCCTTTAATAGTGGTTCTTCTCCGAATAAGGCTAATATTTGTTCATCTTTTTCAAAACCTATTGCTCTTAAAAGAGTAGTTACAGGTATTTTTCTAGTTCTATCTACTCTAACATAGAATACATCATTGTTATCTGTTTCGTATTCAAGCCATGCACCTCTTAAAGGCATAACTGTTGAAGTAAATAGTTTTTTACCTGTTTTTGTATCCATTGTGTATGCATAATAACAACTTGGAGAACGAACCAACTGGCTTACTACAACTCTTTCTGCACCATTTATAACAAATGTTCCTGTGTCTGTCATAATTGGAAAATCGCCAAGATAAATTTCCTGTTCTTTAATTTCTCCTGTTTCACGGTTAAATAATCTAACTTTTACGTGTAATTTTGTTGAATATGTAGCATCTCTCTCTTTTGCTTCTTCTACTGTGTACTTTGGGTGTTCATCCATACGATAGTCTAGGAATTCTAGAACTAATTTGTCTGAATAGTCTACTATTGGAGAAACGTCTCTTAGAACTTCTCCTAATCCTTCGTTAATAAACCAGTCATAAGAATCTTTTTGCACTTTGATTAAGTTAGGCATTTCTATAAAGTCACCTATTTTTGAAAAAGATTTTCTTGTGGTTTTTTCATGTTTTACGTCTTTAACTTTTACCAAAGGTAATCCCCCCTAAATAAATTTAAGCAGACTTTTT
>CALXWN010000131.1:0-4715 GCA_944392415.1 uncultured Clostridia bacterium
AGGAGGTGAAATTTAAGTGCCAACAATTAATCAATTAGTAAGAAAAGGAAGAAAATCATCAAAAGCAAAATCAAAGTCACCAGCTTTACAACATGGATTCAATTCTATGAAGAATAAGCAAACTAATGCAAGAGCACCTCAAAAAAGAGGAGTTTGCACAGTTGTAAAAACTGTTACACCTAAAAAGCCAAATTCAGCTTTAAGAAAAGTAGCAAGGGTTAGACTTTCAAATGGTTATGAAGTTACTTCTTATATTCCTGGTGTAGGACACAACCTACAAGAACACAGCGTTGTTCTAATTAGAGGTGGAAGGGTAAAAGATTTACCTGGTGTTAGATACCACATTATAAGAGGAACACTTGATACAGCAGGTGTTAAAGACAGAATGCAAGCTAGATCTAAATATGGTGCAAAGAAACCAAAGAAATAAAATTAAAATTTATTTTAAATTTGGTCAAATATTAAAACTTTTTTAATAATAAAAAAGCCAAGCAATATTTAGATTAGCAAATCAAGCAAGGTGCAATAATTGATAATTTAGGACTTAAATTATACATAGATTGCACTATGCGGAAACGATAAACGTTTCAGAGTACCTAGATGTAAGGTTTACATCAAATAATAATAAGGAGGGAAGAATAGTGCCAAGAAAAGGATTTATAGCAAAAAGAGACGTATTACCAGACCCAATGTATAACAGCAAAGTTGTTACAAAATTAATCAACAATGTTATGCTTGATGGTAAGAAAACAGTTGCACAAAAAATAGTATATGATGCATTTGACATTATAAAAGAAAAATCTGGAAGAGACCCACTAGAAGTTTTTACAGAAGCTTTAAATAATGTAATGCCAGTTCTTGAAGTTAAAGCAAGAAGAGTTGGTGGTGCAACATACCAAGTTCCACTAGAAATCAGACCTGAAAGAAGACAAACATTAGGTTTAAGATGGTTAGTAAGATATGCTAGAACAAGAAATGAAAAAACAATGTCTGAAAAACTAGCAGCTGAAATACTAGATGCTATCGCAAACAATGGTGGAGCATTCAAGAAGAAAGAAGATATGCATAAAATGGCAGAAGCTAACAAAGCTTTCGCTCACTACAAATTCTAATAATATTAAAACATTTGCAAAGCGCAAGCATTTTAATAAATTATTTGAAAATAATAATTGCATAAAAATATTTAAGCAGGTTGCTTAAAACAAAATCTTAACAGAAAGGGGAAAAATATATGGCCGGAGACGGAAGAGAATTTCCTTTAGAAAAAACAAGAAATATAGGAATTATGGCCCACATAGATGCGGGCAAAACTACCACAACAGAAAGAATACTTTTCTATACTGGTAGAACACATAAAATAGGTGAAGTTCACGACGGTGCTGCTACTATGGACTGGATGGTTCAAGAGCAAGAAAGAGGTATAACAATTACATCAGCTGCTACAACATGTCACTGGTTAGGTAATAGAATAAACATTATCGACACACCAGGTCACGTTGACTTTACAGTTGAAGTTGAAAGATCTCTAAGAGTTCTTGATGGTGCAGTTTTAGTATTAGCTGCAAAAGGTGGAGTTCAACCACAATCAGAAACTGTTTGGAGACAAGCAGATAAATACCAAGTACCTAGAATGGCATATGTAAATAAAATGGATATTACAGGTGCAGATTTCTATGGCTGTGTTGACCAAATGAAAGAAAGACTAGGATGTCATCCTGTTCCAATTCAACTTCCAATAGGAGCTGAAGATAATTTCCAAGGAATAGTTGACTTAATAAAAATGAGAGCTTTCATTCACAAAGATGATTTAGGAAAAGAAATTGAAGAAACAGACGTTCCTGAAGATATGAAGGCAGACGCAGAAAAATATAGAGCAGAAATGGTAGAAGCAGTTGCTGAACAAGACGATGAATTAATGATGAAATACTTAGAAGGTGAAGAACTAACTGAGGAAGAAATCAAAAAAGGTCTTAGAAAAGGAACAATTGCTAATACATTAGTACCAGTAACTTGTGGTTCATCTTACAAAAATAAAGGTGTACAAGAGTTATTAAACGCTATTGTAGACTATTTACCATCTCCACTAGATATTCCACCAATCAAAGGTGTTGATGAAGCAGGAAATGAAGTAGATAGAAAGACTGATGATAAAGAACCATTCTCAGCTTTAGCATTTAAAATTATGACAGACCCATTCGTTGGAAAATTATGTTTCTTTAGAGTTTACTCAGGAACAATAACAACAGGTTCTACAATATTAAATGCTACAAAGGATAAGAAGGATAGAATCGGTAGAATTCTACTTATGCATGCAAATCATAGACAAGACGTTGAAAAAGTATATGCTGGAGATATTGCAGCAGCAGTTGGTTTAAAAGATGTATCAACAGGTGATACACTATGTGATATAGACCACCCAGTTATACTAGAATCAATGGAATTCCCTGAACCAGTTATAGATATAGCTATTGAGCCAAAAGATAAGGCAAATAGTGAAAAAATGGGTGTAGCTTTAGCAAAACTTGCAGAAGAAGACCCAACATTCAAAACATGGACAGACCAAGAAACAGGTCAAACAATTATAGCAGGTATGGGTGAATTACACTTAGACATTATCGTAGACAGATTAAAGAGAGAATTTAAAGTTGAATGTACAGTAGGTAAACCTCAAGTTTCTTATAAAGAAACAATTAGAAATAAGGTTAGAGTACAAGGTAAATTCGTTCGTCAATCTGGTGGACACGGACAATACGGTGATGTATGGTTTGAAATGGAACCATTAGAGCCAGGTTCAGGTGTTCAATTTGAAAGCAAAATCGTTGGTGGTGCTGTACCAAAAGAATATATAAAACCAGTAGAAGAAGGAATGAGAGAAGCAGCTATGAGTGGTGTTCTAGCAGGATATCCAGTTATAGACTTCAAAGCAACATTAGTTGATGGTTCATATCACGAAGTTGACTCTTCAGAAATGGCATTCAAAATAGCAGCATCTATGGCTTTCAAAGAAGGTTGTAGACAAGCAAAATCTGTTTTACTAGAGCCTATCATGAAAGTTGAAATAACAGTTCCAGAAGAATACATGGGAGATGTTATTGGAGATATAAATGCTAGACGTGGTAGAATGGAAGGAATGGAAGCAAGAAGTGGTAACCAAATAATAAGAGGATTTATTCCACTTTCAGAAATGTTTGGTTATGCAACAGACTTACGTTCAAAAACACAAGGTAGAGGAACATATTCAATGGAACCTTCTCACTATGAAGAAGTACCAAAATCTATCTTAGACCAAATAGTTTCTTCAAGAACAAAGAAACAAGACTAATTTATTGAAAATTTCAAATTTTACAGTGCTTTGACTTGAATAAGCTCCAATATATGTTTTGGAGCATTTCAGCGAACGCAGGCGACTCCGGAGCGGAGTGGCAGCGAGCGAGAGTTTTCGCGAATAGCGAAACCTCGAAGCAAATGTGGAAGAATGTATATTGGAGCTTAAGCTAAAGTAATTAAACTGAAATTAAAATAAAAAATGAATAAGACTTGCATTTTTTAGTAAAATGATATAGAATGTAAATGCTAAATTTAATCAATTAGTAATAAACACCATAGCTAATGAATAAAATTAAATTTAGCAATAGTCTTAAATAGTTATTAATGTTTTAAATTAATAAAATAAAAATAAGGAGGATTTTAAATATGGCTAAGGAAAAATTTGTAAGAAGTAAGCCACACGTTAACATTGGTACAATCGGACACGTTGACCATGGTAAAACAACAACAACAGCAGCTATTACAAAATGGCTAAGCTTAAAAGGACAAGCACAATTCGAAGATTACAGTGCAATCGATAGTGCACCAGAAGAAAAAGCAAGAGGAATTACAATTAACACAGCTCACGTTGAGTATGAAACAGATAACAGACACTATGCTCACGTTGACTGCCCAGGACACGCAGACTATGTAAAGAACATGATTACAGGTGCTGCTCAAATGGATGGAGCAATATTAGTTGTTTCAGCAGCTGATGGTCCAATGCCTCAAACAAGAGAGCATATACTACTTGCTAGACAAGTTGGTGTTAAATACATCGTTGTATACTTAAATAAATGTGATATGGTTGATGACCCAGAATTACTAGAACTAGTTGAAATGGAAGTTAGAGACTTATTATCAAGTTATGGTTTCCCTGGAGATGAAATTCCAGTAATAAAAGGTTCTTCATTAAAAGCATTAGAGTCAACATCTAAAGACCCAAATGCTCCAGAATATCAATGCATCAAAGAATTAATGGATGCTGTTGATAGCTATATCCCAACACCTGAAAGACCAGTTGACCAACCATTCTTAATGCCAATTGAGGATGTTATGACAATTTCAGGAAGAGGTACAGTTGTTACTGGTAGAGTTGAAAGAGGAACATTAAAATTATCTGACGAAGTTGAAATAGTAGGTCTTTCAAAAGACAGAAAGAAAACTGTTGTTACAGGTATCGAAATGTTCAGAAAAACTCTTGACCAAGCAGAAGCAGGAGACAACGTAGGTGTTCTATTAAGAGGTATTCAAAGAGAAGAAGTAGAAAGAGGACAAGTTCTTGCAAAACCAGGAACTATACATCCACATACAAAATTCAAAGCACAAGTATACGTTCTAACAAAAGAAGAAGGTGGACGTCATACACCATTCTTCAATGGATATAGACCACAATTCTATTTCAGAAC
>CALXWN010000132.1:0-3361 GCA_944392415.1 uncultured Clostridia bacterium
TTTAATAGTTTTGCTACATTATTTAGCATAATGTCTACTATTTTTCTTATTTGATTATCCTCTAATTTATGGAATACTATTATTTCATCTATACGGTTTAAGAATTCAGGTTTAAATTCTTTCTTCAATTCTCCCATTACATCCTTTTTGATGTCTTGGTATTCTTTTTCTCCATTTTCTTTTTCTTCGATGAAACCTAATGTTTTCTTATCTGTAATTAGTTTTGCTCCAACATTTGATGTCATAATTATTACAGTATTTTTGAAGTTTACTGTTCTTCCTTGTGAATCAGTTAATCTACCATCGTCTAATACTTGTAATAACATATTCATTACATCTGGATGTGCTTTTTCAATTTCATCAAATAGGATTACTGAATATGGTTTTCTTCTTACTTTTTCTGTAAGTTGACCTGCTTCATCATATCCTACATATCCTGGAGGTGAACCTATAAGTTTTGCAACGGAATGTGGTTCCATATATTCGGACATATCAATTCTGATTAATGCGTCTTCGCTTCCAAATAGATTTTCTGCTAAGGCTTTAGATAATTCTGTTTTACCAACACCTGTTGGTCCTAGGAATAAAAATGAGCCTATTGGTTTATTAGGGTCTTTTAATCCCATTCTACTTCTTTTTATTGCTTTTGCAACTGCTGATACTGCCTCATCTTGTCCAATAACTCTTTTATGCAAATTTTCTTCCAAATTTTTAAGTTTATCATTTTCACTTTGAGATACTTTTGCAACTGGTATTCCTGTCCAACTTGATATTACATTTGCAATATCTTCTTCTTTTAATGTTGAAACATTTTTGCTACTTTTTGTTTCCCATTCTTTTTTAGCATCTTCAAGTTCTTTCTTTTTCGCATTTTCTTTATCTCTTATTTTTGCTGCTTTTTCAAAGTCTTGAACTCTTATTGCTTCTTCTTTTTCTTTATCTAATTTTTCTATTTTTTCTTTTAATTCTTTAAAGCTCTCTGGTTCTGTGTAGCTACTCATTCTAACTTTTGAAGCCGCTTCATCTATTAAATCAATTGCTTTATCTGGTAAATATCTATCATTTATATATCTTGAAGATAGCTCTACAGCTGCTTTTATGGCTTCGTCTGTTATTTTTACATTATGATGTGCTTCGTATTTATCTCTTAAACCAAATAGAATTTGAGTAGCCTCTTCCTCTGTTGGTTCATTTACTGTTACAGGGCTAAATCTTCTTTCAAGTGCTGCATCCTTTTCTATATATTTTCTATATTCTTTTAATGTTGTAGCACCTATTAATTGAATTTCACCTCTAGCCAAAAGTGGTTTTAAAATGTTTGCTGCATCAACAGCTCCTTCTGCTGAACCAGCTCCAACTATTGTATGAATTTCATCAATGAAGATTATTACATCTCCTGCTTTTTTTACTTCTTTTAATGCCTTTTTTATTCTTTCTTCAAAGTCTCCTCTATATTTTGCACCTGCTATCATACTAGCCATGTCTAAGCTTACTACTCTTTTATTTTTTAATATTTCTGGCACGTCTCCTGCTACTATTTTTTCTGCTAACCCTTCTGCTACTGCTGTTTTACCAACACCGGGTTCACCAATTAAACATGGATTGTTTTTTGTTCTTCTTGAAAGAATTTGTATAACTCTTTGAATTTCTTCTTTTCTTCCTATAACAGGGTCTAGTTTTCCTTCTTTTGCTTGTTTTGTTAAGTCTGTTCCATATTGGTTTAATGTAGGAGTTGAATTGTAGCTTCCTTTGCTTGATGAAGAATTAGATTCATTACTTTCTTCTCCTTCTTCATTTAGAACTTTTACTAATTCATTATATAACCCTTGAGGATTTACATCTTCTTCTAGCATTATTCTAGTTGCTACACAATCTCCTTCTTTCATTATACCAATTAATAAATGTTCTGTGCCTATATATTCTGTGCCTAATCTTCTTGCCTCTAAGAATGCATTTTCAATTACTCTTTTACTTCTTGGAGTAAAACTAATTTGATTTGCATTTTCTATTTCATCACCTACTCCAACGATTTCTTCAATTGATTGTTTTACTTTTTCTGAAGTTAGTCCTTGGTTTTGCAATACTTTACTTGCAACACCAGTACCTTCTTCAACTAAGCCATAAAGTAGGTGCTCTGTTCCTATGTAATTATGCCCTAATTCCATAGCTATTTCTTGTGCATATTCTAAGGCTTTTTCTGCTCTTGCAGTAAATTTATAATACATATTAAATACACTTCCTTTCAAAATTTAATCTTCTTGTAAAATTTGCTTTATTACTTCACATCTCGAAGCTTCTTGGTCTATTACTGATAATTTTGTATCAAGTCTTTTTTGCATATTTGCAGGTTTAGTAAATAACATTAGTTCTCTAACTTTTTTGTCATTTAATTCTTTTATTATTCCTAAATCTGTTCCTAATTTGACTTTTGATAAAAGCTCTAATGCTTCATCTTCACTAAGTCTTCTTGCGTTGGCAAGTATTCCATAACTTCTATAAACTTCATCCTCAAGTTTTAGTGAGTTTTTAGATAAATATTTTCTAGCTAATCTTTCTTGGTCTATTATTTTTTGTGCTAATAGATTTAGATTTTTAGCAATCTCTTTTTCTGTTATACCCAATGTTTGATTGTTTGATACTTGGTATATGTCACCTTCTGCTTTTGTACCTTCTCCATACAATCCTCTAACATTCATACCTAAATTATTAATTATATTAAGCATTTTATTTAGGTTGCCTGTCATTTGAAGTGCTGGTATATGTACTAATGTAGAAATTTTTAGTCCTGTACCAACATTGGTTGGACAAGCTGTTAAAAATCCATATTTTTCATGATAACTATATGGAATTAAGCTTTCCATTTTTTCATCTATTTCAATAGCTAGATTTAATAAATTATTTATATCTAATCCTGATGTAAATACTTGCAATTTTATATGGTCTTCTTCATTTACCATTATGCAAATATTTTCGTCATCATTTATAACTACTGCTGTATATGGCATTTTTGTTTTTGCAAAATCTGGACTTATTAAATGTTTTTCAACCAAGCTTTGCTTTGTAATCATATCCATATCATCTATGCTTAGGAATTTCAAGTTGTATCCTAAGCTAGGTGTGATTTCTTTTACTTTATCATATACTTCTTTTAATTCTTCTTTTGATGCTTTATTAATAAATGGGATTCCTTTTATATTTCTTGATAGTCTTACTCTTGTACTAATAACTACATCTGATTCTTTTCCATTTTGTAAATACCAATTCATTATTTATTCATCTCCTTTATCTTATCTCTTATTTTTGCAGCGTCTTCATATCTTTCTTCTTTTATAGCTTTGTCTAGTTGTTTTTGTAAATCTTC
>CALXWN010000133.1:0-3280 GCA_944392415.1 uncultured Clostridia bacterium
CATTCAATTCCTGGTAATTTTTTACCTTCGATAAATTCTAGTGATGCTCCACCACCAGTAGAAATATGAGACATTTTATCTGCTAGTCCTGCTTTTGTTACAGCAGCTGCTGAATCTCCTCCACCAATTATTGTTGTGCAATCAGTTAAATTTGCTAGGCAATTTGCAATTGCATTTGTTCCAACAGCAAATTGGTCAAATTCAAATAATCCAACTGGACCATTCCATAATACTGTTTTAGCTTTTTGAAGTTCTTCAGTATATAGTTTGATTGTTTCTGGTCCTATATCAAATCCTTCCCATTCATCTGGTATTTCTGAGAATTTTACTACTTTACTTTCTGTGTCTGGTTTAAATTCTTTTCCTATTTTATTGTCTAATGGTAAAAGCATTTTTACGCCTTTATCTTTAGCCTTTTGCATTAAGCTTTTTGCTAAATCTAGCTTGTCCAATTCACAAACTGAATTTCCAACACCATATCCCATTGATTTGTAGAATGTGTAAGCCATTCCACCACCAATTAATAATGTATCAACTTTTTCTAGTAAGCTGTCTATTACACCTATTTTATCTGATACTTTCTTACCACCTAATATTGCAACAAATGGTCTTACAGGATTGTTTAAAGCATCTCCCAAAGCTTTTAATTCTTTTTCAATTAAGAATCCACAAGCTGATGGTAAATATTTAGCAACTCCTGCTGTTGATGAATGTGCTCTATGGCATGTTCCAAATGCATCATTTACATATACATCTGCTAAAGATGCAAATTCTTGGCTTAGTGTATCATCATTTTTCTCTTCTCTTGGGTCAAATCTAACATTTTCTAGAAGAACTATATCTCCTTCTTTCATATTGCTTGTTAGTTCTTTTGCACTTGGTCCTGTAACATCTTGGGCAAGTTTTACTTCTTTTCCAAGTTGTGCTGATAATTCTTTTGCAACAGGTGCTAAAGAAAATTCTTTCTTTACCTCACCCTTTGGTCTTCCTAAATGTGAGCATAATATTAGTTTTGCGTTATGCTCTAATAAATATTTAATTGTTGGAAGTGCTGCTACTATTCTTGTTTTGTCTGTGATGTTTAAGTTTTCATCTAGTGGAACGTTAAAATCACATCTAAGTAATACTTTTTTTCCATTTACATCAATATCTCTAATAGTTACTTTACTCATAAAATACCTTCTTTCCTAGGAGAGGTTAATTCTCCTATATGCTTTTATAAATTGTTATATAATTATGTAACTCAATTTATAAAGCTACACAATGATATAACAGCCCCTTATTATTTAGCATTATTATTTTATATCAAAAAAGCTAAGTTTTCAATAGTTTTCGTGAAAAAACAAAGCAGGGAAAGAAGTTTCCCCCTTTCCCTGCTTTGTTCAGAAGTCATAGCCGTACTCTCTTTTGATGTAATCGCAAGCGGCGACTCTTTCCGGTTGATTGATGCGCCCTTCTCTTTGGGCATTATCGAGAGTGTTTAACACAATCTCGACAATGAGATAGAAAGGTGCACCTTGCGTATCGCTCAGAGCCCAGTCGAGCTCTTCCTTGATTGAATCAAGGTTTTCCGGGCGTACCGCATTTTTTGCTGGCATAAGTTACCTCCTTTTGCCATTGTGTTTTCAACGTGTACATATATATTATATCAAATTTACATAATTTTGTCAATTTAAAATTACATATTTCCGTCTTTTTCAGCCATATAGCAAGCTAGGTCAACTAATTTATGAGCATAACCCCATTCATTATCATACCAAGCAACTAATTTTACGAATGTATCAGTTAATTGGATTCCTGCTTTTGCATCAAATATACATGTGTGAATATCACTAAGGAAGTCAGATGATACAACATCTTCATCTGTGTAAGCTATAATTCCTTTCATATATGTTTCTGAAGCTTCTTTCATAGCTGCACATATTTCATCATAAGTTGCTGGTTTTGCTAAATTACATGTTAAGTCAACAACTGAAACATCTAGTGTTGGTACTCTGAATGACATACCTGTTAATTTTCCATTTAATGATGGAATTACTTTTCCAACAGCTTTTGCTGCTCCTGTTGATGAAGGAATAATATTCCCTGAAGCTGCTCTACCACCTCTCCAGTCTTTTTTAGAAGCTCCATCAACTGTTTTTTGTGTAGCTGTTGTTGAATGAACTGTTGTCATTAAACCTTCTGTAATTCCAAATTTGTCGTTTATGACTTTAGCAAGTGGTGCTAAACAGTTTGTTGTGCATGATGCATTTGATACTATATTCATACTTGTATCATATGTTTCATTATTAACTCCCATAACAAACATTGGAGCATCTTTTGATGGAGCACTTATAACAACTTTCTTAGCTCCTGCTTCTAAGTGAGCACCAGCTTTTTCCATAGTTGTGAAAGCTCCTGAACATTCAAGAACATAATCAACTCCCATTTCTCCCCAAGGAACATTGTGTGGGTCCATTTCATTATATACTTTTATATCTTTTCCGTTTATTGTTAGTGTATTTCCTTCACCTTTTATATTTCCATTAAATCTTCCATGCATAGTATCATATTTAACCATATAAGCCATGTAATCAGCTGCTATAAAAGGGTCATTTATCGCTATTATATCTACATCTCCTTTTTCTAAAGCTGCTTGGAATGCAAGCTTTCCTATTCTACCAAATCCATTGATTCCTACTTTAATTGACATAATAAAATACCTCCTTAAATTTAAACTGCTTTATTATGAAAATTTATTTTTTATTAAAAGTATTTAAGCAACTACTTTTATAAATATTTTATTTTCATTTCAAGCAAAATCATTTTATAACAAAAAAGAACACATTTCAAGTGTTCTTTTGAATTTGTATTATTATTTTCAAAGTTTATCCATTTTATACAAAATATAATAAATGTATATTAAATATATTAATATGTATAAATTATAAAGATACTTTTACATCTTGAGAATCTTCTTTTCTATAACTATATGGTCTTAAATGGAAACCGTTATCAAAGTATATTTCTTGTGTCCAAAAATCACGTACTTCTTTAAATACTTTTTCTTGTCTTGGTGATAATTCTACTACTATTTCTTGGAATATATAGTTTTTGAAACTTGTCCAAGGGCTTAGTTTCGCTGGTACTTGTGTATATACAGAAGAATTTTTTTCATTTTCATTATTTTCCATGTTTTTCTCCTCCTTTGTTACTCTATTCATAGTATATATTAAATATACTACATCTATTTTAAATTGGCAAGTAATTTTTTTATTTTTTATATTACATTTTTGTTACA
>CALXWN010000134.1:0-2515 GCA_944392415.1 uncultured Clostridia bacterium
CTTTCAAAATATTTCTCAATGAAATTCTAATATACGTGCAGAAAAATGTATATTGGAATTTCATTTTTAACTATTTTTTATGCGCCTTATATATATTGGAACGTATTTAATTATGAAAATTTAATTTTCTATTTCATAAAAATACTCATTTATTCTGTTAATTAATTCTTGCTTTGCATCTTCCATACTAATATTTTCAAGCTGAGCTCCGGCTAGTGTTATATGTCCACCGCCGCCTAATTTTTCAAGTATAAGTTGAACATTTATACCACCAATTGACCTACCTGAAATATATATTTTGTCTCCCGTTTTGCCAAGTACAAATGATGCTGTTATGCCACCAATTGTAAGTAGTTCATCGGCTGCTTTTGCAGCAATTATGTTGGCATTTTCATCATCATTTTCATATGTAGATATAGCGATTGAGTCATTTACTATTTCTGATTTTGATACTATTTCAGAAATTATTTGATAAGTATGTAAATCACTTTGAAACCATTTCTTTACTTTTATAATATCTACACCACATTTTCTAAGGTATGCTGCTGCTTCAAATGTTCTAACACCTGTTTTAAATGTAAAGTTTTTAGTGTCTAGCATTATACCGGCATATAAAGCTTCTACTTCAATTTGAGTTAATTCTATATCTAGTTGAGAATATTCTAATATTTCTGTAACAAGTTCAGATGCTGATGATGCATATACCTCATGGAATGTAAGTATAGCGTTTTCAATATAATCTGTACTTCTTCTATGGTGGTCTACTATCACTATTTTATTTACTTTTTCTAAAAGCTCTGGTACTTCTACATAGCTCTTTTTGTGAGTATCTGTAACTATTAAAAGTGTATTTGGTTTAACACTATCTAAGGCTTCTTGTTTGGTTATAAAGCAATCTGCATATTCTTCTGTTTTCTTAGCCTCTGTTAAGAAATTATCTAGGCCAATACCAGTTGTTTCATTAACAATTTTTGCTTCTTTGCCTAGTGTTTTAGTTAATCTATATAGACCTAAGCTTGAGCCAATAGAGTCCATATCCCCATTACTGTGACCCATAAGTATTACATTATCTGCTTCACTTATAAGCTCTTTTAAGGCATGTGATACAATTCTAGCTTTAACTTTGGTTCTTTTTTCAACCTCTTGAGTTCTTCCACCGAAGAATTGGTATCTACCATCCATTTTAACAATAGCTTGGTCTCCACCTCTACCTAATGCAATATCAATAACTGTTCTAGCTGATTCTGCTTTTTCTGCATTATTATCTCCGTCATCTGAAAAGCCAATGCTTAGAGTAGGTTGAGTTATGTCTGGTACATCTATGTCTTTAACCTCATCTAATATGTTAAATTTATCTGCTTCTGCTTCTTTTAAATATTTTTGTTCCATTATACAGAAAAATGTGTCTCTGTCTGATTTTACTATTAAACTATTGTATTTTGTAGCCCAATCATAAATGTATTTTTCCATTTTTGCTATTAATTGTGGCTTAATTTCACTTGAAATTCTTTGGCTGATTTCTTCATAGTTGTCTATCATAATAATACCAATGCAAATATCTGAATCTTTTTGCTCTTGCTCTAGTTTTTTTAGGTATGTTTCATCTATGAAGTAAAGTATTGTTGTGTACTCTTGTTCTTTTTGATGCATTTTATGCGATTTAACATATGAGCCAAGAACATTGTACATTTTGTTTTCTATTTTTATATTTGTGTCAATTGTTCCTCTAACTTTTTCTTGTTTGCCCTCATCTGAATTTTCTATAGTAAGTTTTATACTTCTAACTATTTCAGACAGATAATCATTCATATTAATATCTAAACTTTCAAATTCAGTAACAAATTTTTCACTTTTCCATATAACATTACCATTAGTTTCTACAATGGCTAATGGAAATGGTGAATTTATTAATGTGGTTTTTGCTGTCGTGTTTACGTTTAGCGTTAAGTCTTTTAGTTGTTCTGAAAGTTCTGCTTTCCTTTTTTTGTTTGTCCACATTGTATACCATATTACTAGTCCATATGCAATTATGCCTGGTATTATAAGCCTGTAATTTAGTACACATATGCATACTATAAGTAAGGCTATTATTATTAAATATATTTTTGTTCTTGATATTAGCGAGTCCCAATTTTTTGAATTGTTATTCGGCATTTTTCTCCCCATTTTCTGCATTATTGTTATATTTATTTATACAATAATACAATTTATATTGTACTAGATTTTGAGGGATTTGTCAAACCGGATTTTACGTTTGGGACGCTCCTTTTCGTAAAATATTTTTCGATGGGACCGTCCCCAACGGAAAATAGCAGACCTTTTATAGTCTGCTATTTATTATTTATATCCACATAGATTGTTCTTTTTTAGGTTCTTTCTTTTCTCTCATAGAGTCTTGCAAGCTTTCTCTTTCTGCTCCTGATTCAGTTTCTTCGGTGTCCGTAGTTTGACATTAACTTAATAAAAATATCTTTTAAAAGTCTTGCAATCAAGGCTTAAAATTTTGTCAACTTTT
>CALXWN010000135.1:0-2734 GCA_944392415.1 uncultured Clostridia bacterium
AAGAAATTATTTCTGTTAAATTTACAATAGATGATAATGGACAAGTTATAGATTATGAAGTTAATAAAGGATATTAGTTTAAATTTTTTTTATTCGTTACTACTGAGAAATAATAAACGCCTATTGACAAACTTTGGAAACTGCTGTATAATATATTTTATCCGATACAACAGGTTGAACAAAAAAGGAGGTTTGAAACATGTTCGGTCTTACTGCAACGACAGTTACCAACACTTATGGAATTCGGAATGCTAACCGAAAGGCAGTATCCAAATTTCTGAGCGGAGATGGAGAGGTTCCATCTGTTGCCATTTGGGTAGGGCAATATGTCCTTCATGGTGTCTATGTTGAGAGAATTTTATTCTCAACAGATAAATTGAACAGAAGGATGATATTTGTCCCAATGAAAATCGACGATGAAGTAAACAAACTCATTATCTTTCCTTCAAAATGGAAGATAAGAAACTGTAAAAAAACAGTGAAAGAAATGCAAGAAGTTCTTTCAAGGAAATATTGGATTCGAGACAGGTCAGGAAATATTTAATATATTTTAACGGTAAAAGTCTAAAATGTAGATGTATCTATTGATAATTTAACGACTGAAGAAATAACTACAACTGTAACGGATGACAATTATATAAAATATAATTTTACTAAAATCTAATTCTATATCCTTTATATTAAGCGTATTTAAAATATTAGAATGATTTTCCTCAAAAGGAACTATTTGTACTTTAAATTCAGGATGCTTATCACTAACTTTATACCATAAATCAAGAAGAGGTTTACAAGAACAAATTAAAGATGTTCCAACCTTAATAAAATAATTGTTTTGAGTTTGTGTTTTTTTAGCTTTTTTATTGCTTGTTTTGAATAATTTATTATATATTTATCAGCTTTATATATTTGTTTTCCAAATATAGATAGAATATTAAATCAATTATTACAAGATGTTTAAAATTTGCTAAGAATTATAATAAGAAGAAGATAAAAATAAATAGTAATTTTGTAGAGGAGATTGGAGATGAAGAAATGCCTAAAATTATATGGAAAGGTATAATAAAAAGTGAGAAAGATTTTCCTACTGCTGATATACCTAAAAATGTTAAAAAAATAGATGGTGAAGAAGATATGAAAAAAATGCAAATAAAAGCATTACCTTTTATGATACCATCTGTTCTAATTTGTTTTATATGTATGTTTGCAAAAACATTTATAGCAAATGAAAAGGTAATAAATATAGGTTTTCTATTTTTAGGAGTTATCATAGGATTTTTATTGATACTTGTTCACGAATTACTACACGCTATTGCTTTTCCAAAGAACGCAACAGTATATATAGGTGTAATGACTAAAAGTTTTACAGCAGTAGCCTTATCATCAAGTCCAGTAAATAGAAATCGCTTTATATTCTTAAGTATATTACCAATTATTTTAGGACTAATTCCATTAGTTATATTTTGTTTTAGTAGCAATGATTTAAAGGAATTAAATAGTATACTGTTTGGAATGTTAATAATGGGTATGGTAAGTGTTTATCCTGATATATATAATATATTTAAGATTTTAAAAGTAGTACCAAAAAAAGCTATAATTCAAAATAACAAAAATGAAACATATTATTTTGAATAAAAAATTACAAGTTTTAATAGATTTATAAATAGACTGTTTAATACTTAATGACAATTTGACAAGTATACATAAATTTGATATAATTAATATAAGGCAAGGTTTGTCTGATAGAAAAAAACGGGTAAATTGGAGGAGACCGAAATGAAAAAACTAATTGAAGAAATCCAAAAGCTTAACCCTAAGGTAACTTCCGAGCAAGGAGTTACTCGCTTTTCCGGATCTGTGTGGGGGCTACCTTTCATAGAAACGGTAATTATTGATGTTCATGGTGCAAAAGTGCAGGATATAAAGATGCCGGAAGACTGTATTTTTGTTCCCTGCCTCTCCTACGAAGGAGTAGATGCGCTCGTGAAGAGAGCTGACGGTTCGGAAGCAACTTGCTACATCAAAGGAATCGAACCGATTAGCTGGGCCAAGTGGATGGATGACTACTACTATCGCATTCTCCATTTGTAATTACAGTGCCCGCTTAGGTAAGCCTCTTAAGCTAACCTGACCCAATGGCGGTGGTTTACACCACCGCCATTGGGTTGTTAAAATGAATGAATGTTTTGATATGTATAAAGGCATTTCTTCTTCTTTGGGTAGTAAACAAAGATACTTATTGACAAAACAAAGCATTATAATTATTTATACGAAGGAATATGATATTGTAAGATGGTTAATGAAAAAATAATAATTTATAGAGCAAATAATCTAAAATGCAATAGATTTGCTCTTTTTAAATCAACATGTTGAATAATAAAAAAATAGATGTTAAAATATGTAGGAAACTACATTAGCGAGGTAAAATATGCAAGAAAATATTGGATTTTTAATAAAAAAAATTCTGATAGACTGTTATCAGAATTAGATTATAATTAAAAAAATATGATATTACAGCAAGGCAATTAGAAGTATTAGATTATATTAAAGAAAATAAAAGTTGTTCGCAGAAAGATTTAGTAGAATTTTTTGGGATAAGACATACAACAGTAATAGATTTTATGGTAATATAAAATAAGAGAAAGAAATATGTCAAAATAAAGGAAGGCTAAAATTATGGTAGATAAAATAGAAATAAAAGGTGCAAAAGTTCATAATTTAAAAAATATAGATGTAG
>CALXWN010000136.1:0-3134 GCA_944392415.1 uncultured Clostridia bacterium
GCCTGTTCCGGACCAACCGCTCTGTGCGCAAGGTGCTCCGGCCCATTCAGGAGCTGGCCGCCACCGCCGCCCGGCTCAACTCCATGAGTCATATGTCCAAGCGGGAGCTGGAGGATTTGGCGGGAGAACTGGAGAAGATCGATGCCAGCCACCTGGACAGCCGGATCGACCTGCCTGCCACACAGAAGGAGCTCCGGACTCTGGCAGAGGCCATCAACGGGATGATGGACCGGGTGAACCAGGCCTACAGCGCCCAGATGCGCTTTGTCTCCGATGCCAGCCATGAGCTGCGTACCCCCATCGCCGTCATCCAGGGCTACGCCGCCCTGTTGGACCGGTGGGGCAAGTCCGACCCGGAGGCCCTGCAGGAATCCATTGACGCCATCCGGGCGGAGGCCGCCTCCATGGAGCGGCTGGTGGAGCAGTTGCTCTTCCTGGCCCGGGGGGACAACGACTCTCAGCCGGTGAAAAAAGAGGTGCTGGATGTGACGGCGCTGGCCGGCGAGGTGTTGCGGGAGGAGGAGATGATCCATCCGGAGCGCACCTTCCTGCCCCGCTGGGGGGAGGAGCCGGTGACTGTGCTGGCCGACCCGGGATTGATCAAGCAGGTGTTGCGGATCCTGATGGACAACGGTCTGAAGTACAGTCCCCCGGAGGGAAAGATCTATCTCCGGGTGACCCGGAGCCGGGACCACGTCCGGCTCACGGTCCAGGACGAGGGGATGGGGATCCCCGCCGAGAGCATCCCTCATATCTTCGAACGGTTCTACCGCACGGACCAGTCCCGGGACCGGAAGACCGGCGGTACCGGGCTGGGCCTGTCCATTGCAAAGTGGATCGTGGAGCGGCACGGCGGCTGGTTCGAGGTGGTGTCCCGCCCCGATGTGGGCACCCGAATTACCGTGGTGTTGCCGGCTGTTGCTCCGGTCCGAGAACCAAAAACGGCATAGAAGGAAAAAACGCCTGTCGCAGAACCTTCTGCGGCAGGCGTTTTGACTGCGTTCACAGTTGGATGCGCTCGATGCCGTCCACAGCGGCCTGGACCATGGTTTCGATGTCCAGCCCCTGCTCGGCGGCCTCCACCTCCTCCAGAGTGGGGCGCAACCGGGGATGGCGGGGGGTGAAGACGGTGCAACAGTCCTCATAGGGGAGAATGGAGGTGTCGAAGGTGTCGATCTTCCGGGCGATCTGGACGATGTCCTCCTTGTCCATCCCCACCACCGGGCGCAGGATGGGCAACTGGACCACAGCGCCGGTGACCATCATAGCCTCCATGGTCTGGCTGGCCACCTGGCCCAGGCATTCGCCGGTGACCAGGGCCTTGGCACCACAGCGCCGGGCCACCCGCTGGGCGATGCGCATCATGAACCGGCGCATGATAAGGGTGAACAGCTCCTGGGGGCAGGAGCGGCGGAGCTCCTCCTGGATGGCGGTGAAAGGGACCACGTGGACGGTGAGCCTCCCGCACCAGGGCGTCAGGAGCCGGGCCAGCTGGAGCACCTTTTCCTTGGCCTCGTTGGAGGTGTAAGGATAGGAGAAGAAATGGACCATCTCCAGCGCCACTCCCCGCTTGGCGACCATCCAACTGGCCACCGGCGAGTCGATGCCGCCGGACAGCAGGGATACCGCCCGGCCGTTGATGCCGACGGGCAGGCCGCCCGCCCCCGGCTCCGGGTCGGCGTGGACAAAGGCGGCGTAGTCCCGGATTTCCACGTGGACGGTGAGCTCCGGGTGGTGGACGTCCACCTTCAGATCGGGGTACAGGTCGTCCAGCTCTCCGCCCACGTACTGGCTGAGCTGGATGGAGGTCATGGGGAAGGTCTTGTCCGCCCGCTTGGTCTCCACCTTAAAGGTGCGGGCGGCGGCCAGCCTGTCCCCCAGATACTCCCGGGTGGCGGCCAGAATGGCGTCCTTGTCCTTCTCACAGGCCCGGGCCCGGGACAGGCCCACCACACCGAAGACCTTTTTCAGGGCTTCCCAGGCGCCGTCCATGTCGCAGTCCTCATTCATGGGCTCCACATAGGTGGTGGACTGCCGGGTATACACCCGGAACTGGCCCAGATGGTTGAGCCGCCGGTAAATATTGGCCTGTAGCTTGTCCTCAAAGCTCCGGCGGTTCAGGCCCTTGAGCACCAGCTCGCCCAGCTTGAGCAAAATCATTTCATCCATAGGGATCTCTCCTTTGTTTAGGAATCACACCGGCGCACCGGCGGGGGCGGGCCGCCCGGACCGGCGTCGCCTGCGTCTCCGGCGGCGTTTGCCGCCCTTGCAGATGTAGGTGTGAGCATGGGAGGCCCGGTGGAAGTCCTCCAGAAGCGGGGGCGCCGGCGCGGGGGTCTCCAGCGCGCCGCTCCACCGGCCCGACTGGTCGGGGGACAGGGTCAGGCGGCACAGAAAGCGCCCGTGGCGAAAACAGCGCAGGGGGGCGTAATAGGTTCCCTCCCGGGCAAAGCTCCACTGCTGAATCCAGATCCGGGCCCCGCAGACGGGGCAGGCCCCCTTCCGGCTGTCGCGCCCGTTCAGCCCGTCGGCCAGAGAGGGGTAGGGCCCCACCGGGCGGGGCGGCCGGGCCGGGAAGGACCGGCCGAGAAAACGCAACAGCTCCCGGGGCAGGGAGACCAGCTCCAGGGCCTCCGGACTGATCCAGCGGCTGACTATAGCGGTGTAGACCGCGTCGTTCAGAGCGTTGTGGAAGGTGAAGCACTCCGGGATCCGGCAGTACTCCGCCGCCCACCAGAGGGCCAGATTCTGCCGGGTGCCTAGGGTGAGGGCGAAGGCAGTCTGCAGGTCGTGGATCTGTCGGATGGGGAGGGGCGGCACCTTCCAGAAGGTGCAGTTCTGCTCCAGCGTATCGAAGTCGTCGCTCCCCCAGGCGGCAAAATCGGTCTCATCCCCGCACCACCGGGCAAACTGCCCGAAGGCGGTGGGAAAGTCCAGGGGAGAGGCCAGAGCCTCTTCCACCTCGGGCAGGGCCTTGGCCGTGCGGTTGAGCCGCCGGTGGACCCTGGGGGCGATATAGACGCAGAAGGTGTCCAGAATCCGGCCCCCCGGCCGGTCCATGCGTACCGCCCCGATCTGCAGGATCTCATCCAGCGGCGTTTTGTCATAGCCGCGGTTCCATTCCAGGTCTAAAA
>CALXWN010000137.1:0-3625 GCA_944392415.1 uncultured Clostridia bacterium
GCGATATAGCCAAGTGGTAAGGCACGAGTCTGCAAAACTCTGATCCCCGGTTCGAATCCGGGTGTCGCCTCCAAAAACGCCCCATAACTTTAAAAGTTATGGGGTGTTTTTTGCTGGTGTTTATGAGTTTCTTCCTGTTCATCATCTTGTTTCAATTAGTCTGCATCGAACATATTAATAATGGTCAATGCAACAAAAAGTATTCCTACTGTCACATCTAAAATCCAACTGGTAGTATAGGCTCTTGCATAATTCCATGCCACCATTACAATCAAGTCAATTGTGATAAAAATTATGTCTTTGACTAGTTTCTTTTTGTTGTATGCCATTCCTCGAACACTATGATATAGATCTATTAATAGCCATAGTATAGAGTACCAAATGGCAATGCTAGATAGGACAAGGACTGGTGTGGTATAGTTTACTACCATGTGCAATCCTTCCTGGATAATTGCAGTTAAAATAACTGCACATACTAATATAATGATAGCAGTCCGTTTTTTCATATGATTTCCTCCCTACTTAAGTAAAAAAATCCTCCAGCTTCGAACGCATGTATTAAAACATGTTATCATCTATTTTACCACGGTTTGGCAATAAATTCAAGATAAATTTTTTGTGGTTATTTAGCAAATTTTTGTTGCATTTCAAATGAAATTTTCGAAAGTAAATTTATACTTGTTCTCCCAAAATTTTTATTCTTCCTGCATATATTTTTGCAATTAAACTAAAATAATCTAATATTCCTCTCTTTTTTACTTCTTTTTCTGCTTTTATTTCTATTTCTTCTATTAGTTCATCTCCTACTTTTACAGTTATTGTGCCTATTCTTTCGTTTTCTAAAACTGGTGCTTCTAGAAAACTTACTGCATTTATTTCTATAGTAGGTTCGCAATCTGCCACTAATTGTTTAATTTGTATCTCATCTAGTTTTAATTCTAAGCTGTTTGCAGCTTTGTCTATATAGATTCTATTTTGGTTTATTTGTTTCCAAAGTTCAAATTCTTTGTATATCATTTCTTCTACATTTACTGTGTAAAATCTTTTATATGCATATTCTATTAATTTTATACTATCTCTCGCTCTATCTTTTCTTGTATCTGCTCCAAGTACTACTATGATTAAGTCCATGTCGCCTCTTTTTACACTTGTTAATAAGCATCTTCCTGCATTGTTTGTAAATCCTGTTTTTACTCCGTATACTCCATCAACGTTTCCAAGTAGTTCATTTGTATTGTTTATTTGCATTGGACTTCCATTTATATTTATTGTTGCGGTTTTTGTTTTTACTATTTTTGCAATAGTTTCATTTTTTAGTGCGTAATCTGTTATTTTAGCAAGTTCATATGCTGTTGTGTAATGGTCTGGATTGTCTAAGCCGTGTGGTGTTACAAAATGTGTATTTGTTAGTCCAAGTTCTTCTGCTTTTTGGTTCATAAGATTTGCAAATTTTTCTACACTTCCTGCTGTATGTATTGCGAGTGCTACTGCCGCATCATTTCCTGACCTTAACATTAAACCATAAAGTAAATCCATTACTGTAATTTTGTCATCTGTATGTAAACCTAATCTTGATCCACCTGTTCCTGCTGATTTGGCAGTAATTGTTACAGTATCACTTAAATTGCATTTTTCTACCACAATAATAATGCTCATGATTTTTGTGGTCGAAGCCATGGCAGTCTCTTTGTTTTCATCTTTTCCATATATGCATCTGCCTGAAAGTCTATCATAGATAGCATATCTTCTTGAGTTTATTGTTGGCTTTGAATCTGAGCTTGCACTCGCTTCTATCTCTTTTCTTTCATTTTCTTCAACAACAACTTCTTCTATTTCATTTTTGTCATCGCCATATGATGGAAAAACTGAAATAGTAAAAATTAATATGATTATACTTATAATTTTTATTAATTTTTTGGTCATTAATTTATTCCTCCATTTACAATGCTTTTTAGTCTTGTTTTTATCCTAAAAATGTCATGGTTTTTGATGAATATGAAAACTTGATCTTTTTTGTTCATCAAAAAATCACCTATAACATTTATATGTTATAAGTGATTTTTTATGATTTTAAATTTTGTAATAGCCTAGTTATTACTCAAATTTATATTCATACTATATGCTACATTTGCATTTGAAGTTAATCCCTCAGTTGCTAGCTCTTCGTTATTGCCATATACTCTTATTAGGTTAAAGCTCATTTCTGTAGGAGTTTTGCCATCATCATAGTATTTGTCAAATAACAAGAATACATTTGTGGTTTGCCCAGGTGCTAAGATTATGGGGTTATTTATCATGTCAAGGGCTGGTCTGCTTTGATCTCCTAAGTTAATTGTTATTTCATTTGCTACATTTCCATTTGCTATAACTATGTACCCATCTGTTTTATTGGCTATTTGTACTGCGTATTCCTCTCTTTGATAACTCATGTTTTTATCTATTATACTAATTTTTACATAGTTATCTTCGCCATACACATTATTAAATGTAGTTTTTCCAATATATCCTTGATTTGATATTTTATATTCTCCATTATTCTCAATTAGTGCTAATTTTTCACTATATGTTTGGTATCCTCCTGTTGTTCCTGTAGAAAGTATATCATCTAAAATGTTTATATCATAAATATACACACTACCTACATTTGAATAGTTTTGAATATTATATATCTTTTTACTTGTATAAATTGAATCAACATATTCCATAAATTCTTGCAAACTACCATTATACATATAGTCTTGGCAATCAGTTGTAAGCATATCGAATGCGTTTTTGTATTCTTTGTTATTACAATAATTGAAGAATGTGTCTATAACATTATTTACTTCTTCTCTCTCTCTTTGTGGTACACTTTCTCCTGTATCCATAACTGGTAAATCTGGTGTATATGTATTTGTTACACTTATTTCTTCTGGCCTATTTTTTAGATAATTATTTATAATTATAACTATAATCCATACAATGGCTATAATTATAATATATTTCCAATACTTTTTCTTTAATTTTCTTAAGGATAGTAAGATTCTTGTTCCTGGTTTCACTTTAATTATTATAATGTATAAACAATATACATTATATTCTCCTTATACATATTTAGATTTTTGGAAAACCTATAAACCATAAATTTTCTATATATAAACTTAAATATAAATTCTTAGATAGACTTAAGTATATATTCTTAGATAAACTTAAATATATATTCTTTCACATTTCGCTTCGTGGTTCGCTTACGCTCAGCACTCGCACACTGTGCTCCGCTCCTACGTCGTCTACGCTCGTTTGAAATTCTCAAGGATATATATTTAAGTTTTAAATTATGACAACTCATAAATTTTAAAAATTATACTTAAGTATTAACTTCAAATGATAGTTTAAAGTCATTTACATTGTTTTCTGTAACAACAATTTGCTGTTCCTTTACATCTGTTTGTGTATTATCACTTAGAGCATTTCTTATTTTTACAGTAAGTATAAAAATTGTTCCCTGTCTTTCTATATTTGTGTATTCTACGACCATGTTTGATGGATAATTATTTTGTGCATATAACTCAAAATCTTTTAAAGTAGGGAAATAATTTTGCTTAAATCCATCGTAAAGTAAATTATATGCACTTTCATAATCTCC
>CALXWN010000138.1:0-10000 GCA_944392415.1 uncultured Clostridia bacterium
ATTATTTTTTAATATATTATATAAATTATCTTCATTATAACTTTTATTTGATGTAAATATTATTTTTATATTTTTATTTATTTTTTTTATTTCTGAAATTAATTCTTCTAAAGATATATTTCCTTCTATATCCTCATTTAAAATAATATAATCTACTTGTGAATTTGCTTCCAAAAATTCAAGTATTCCTTCTTTATATTGTATATCTGTACAAAGGACATTATATTTTTCTTTTATTAATTTTTCATTTAAATTTTTATTTCCTATGGCTGTTATTATATTTTTTATTTTAATTACCTCCCTTTTAAAAAATAAATTAATTATTTTTTTATTTAATATTTATTTTTTAATTATTTTATTTAAGAAATTAATTCATTTTCAAAATCTCCTGATTTTATTTTTGTTAAAATATGTTCTTGTCCAACAAACATTAAACATTCTCCTCTTCTGAATGATTTTATTTCTATTTTTTCTTTATTAGATAAATCTGTATATTTTTCTAGTACTTTTATATTTTCTTCTTCTAAATTAAAAAATACTTTTACACTCGAGTTATTTAATATGCTTTTTCCATAGGTTCCTTCATCTAAGCTGAATAAATCTGATACATCTTGTGTAATGGCTACTCCGCTTCCTCCATATTTTCTTATTGTTTTAAATATCTTGTAAATAAAGCTTGCTACTTCTTTATTAGAGGTAACTCCTATTAATCTCCATATTTCATCTAAGTATATTGCTTTTTTTACTTTTCTATCTTGCTTGACCTTGTCCCAGTAATATTCAATGAATACGTACATTGCATACTTTAGATTATCTTCTCCAAGTTCATATATGTCTGCAATTATTAGTTTATTTTCTAATTTTACATTTGTCTTTTTATTAAAATAACTTAATGATCCATTTATAAATGGAAATAATTTTATTTGCATATTTCCATCTAAATTATTATATAAATCTTCTAATATTGGCATGTCATCGCTTGTTTTAAATTTGCCATTTTTATATAAAGATTTATCATTAAATGTTATTCCTTTTTGGTTATATGTTTTAATAATTGCTTTTTCTAATATTGTTTTTTCTTCTTCTCTTAGATTTTCAAATATTAATTTAAAAAATCCTATTAATTTTCCTATTTTTGTAGACAAGTATCCTCTTTGTTCTTCTTCCAAACTTTCTTTCCTTATGTCTAACACATTTATATATGTATTCGAACTTGGTCCTAATTTTATTATTGTACCTCCTAAACTTTTTCCAAGGTTTGTGTATTCTCTATCTGGATCTATTACATATTGCTCTAGTCCAAATAGTGCATACCTAAGTATCATTAATTTCGTAAAATATGATTTTCCTGCACCACTTGTTCCAAATATGCACATATTGGCATTCTTATATTTATTTGTATCAAATCTGTCTATAAATATTAGTGAATTATTATAAATATTTTCTCCAATAAATATACCTGCTTCATCAAATACTGCTGAAGATATAAATGGATATGTTGCAACAATTGAATTTGTTAATATATTTCTTTTTGTTATTTCTTTTACATCTGAATTATTTTGCATAAGGGGCAAGCAAGATAAGTATGTTTGTTCTTGTCTAAAATATGCTTTTTTAGGTAATATTCCTCTACTTCTAAGTAATCCTTCTATTTTATTTAAGTTATATTCTAATTCTTTTGTATTCTCTGCAAATGTCATTATATATGTGTATAAAAAGTATAATTCTTCATTATTTATTTGCATTTCTCTTCTTATATATTTTGCATCATTATATGTAAAAGCTGCTATTTCTGAGTCTTGCCTGTTTTCACCTATTTTTTCTAAATCAACTTTTACATTTCCTATGTTATATGTTAAGTCCTTTATTACCTTATATGTGTCTTGCTTTTCATAAAACATTGAAATATATATATTTGTATTTGAATCTATTATACTTTTTAATATTAAGTCATCTTGCTCACGTAAGTAATTTACAATTAATAAACCGGAATAATACATTCCATCTATTTCAATGTATTTGGGATTGCTTAAATTTATATATGAAGGACTTAAGTAATCTTTTTTGGTAAATATTCCTCCTAAATAATTATTCGCTATTGTCACCACCTTTTTATATTTTAATATTATTTTACTTTAGTAAATTTAATTGAAATATTTCTTTTGTTATCCATTTAAAAAAATTCTTGAATTTAAAAATGAGAATAATACTTCTCTTATTTGATTTTCATTTGTATATTCTGAAACGATGTTGCCACATCTAGCTAAAAGCTCTTTGACTTTGAAATAATTTTCTTGCAAATTTTGTATTGTTACACTTTCTAAATTAGTAATGTCTTCTGCACTTTGGCTTATTATAATATAGAAATTTTTGTTGGAAGATTTTTGTTTTTGATTTAAAGAATTAATATATTCGATATACTTTTCTTTTATTTCTGAGTAAAAATTATTTTGATTTAATAAATCAATATGTTTTGTTAAATCTTCTTTTTTGCTTTGGATTAAAATTTGTAGATTAAAATTACAACTTTTTATAAAACTTTTATATGAATTTAAAATTGCTTCTTTTTCTAATTCAGATTTTAGATTATAGTTAATGGGCTCAACTTTTAATATTTTTACATAGGAGGAATTTTTGAGTTTTATTATACCATTATCTAAAATCTTATCATATGGAAGCCAATTTTGAACAGATTTAAATTTTTCTGATTGCATCAATTAATATCCTTTTAAATATTTAGGTTTTTAAAGGTTCCCTATAAACCTACAATTTACTAATCTGCTCCCTTCAATTTTCTCCTTTCAAATAAATAATACAACGCTTTCCAGTATATGTCAACATATTTTTGCAAATTTCTTCAATTTTTCGTCGACATTATTCGACAAAATTCGACAAAAAAAGGAACTCCATATATGAAGTTCCTTTAATTATATTATATATCTAAGTTTTTAACATATTTTGCATTTTGTTCAATAAATTCTTTTCTTGGTTCTACTTGATCTCCCATTAAAATAGTAAATATTTGATCTGCTTTTATTGCATCATCCATTGTAACTTTTATTAAAATTCTATTTTCTGGGTTCATTGTTGTTTCCCATAATTGTTCTGGGTTCATTTCACCAAGACCTTTGTATCTTTGGATAGAAACATTGTCTCTACCTATTTTTGCAAGTTGTTCATCTAATTCCTCATCTGTATAGCAATATACATCTTGCATACCTTTTTTAGAAACTTTGTATAGTGGTGGTTGAGCTAAAAATACATGTCCTTGCTCTAAAAGTGGTCTCATATATCTAAAGAAGAATGTTAATAATAATGTTCTAATATGTGCACCATCAACATCGGCATCAGCCATGATTATTACTTTTCCATATCTAATTTTAGATATGTCAAAGTCTGCACCAATTCCTGCTCCAACAGCTTGTATAACTGGTTTTAATTTTTCATTATTATATATTTTGTCTGCTCTAGATTTTTCAACATTAAGCATTTTTCCCCAAAGTGGTAATATTGCTTGGTATTTTCTATTTCTACCTTGTTTTGCACTTCCACCTGCAGAATCTCCCTCAACTATATATACTTCGCATTCTTCTGCTACCTTACTTGAGCAGTCTGCTAATTTTCCAGGAAGTGTTGTAACTTCTAGTGCATTTTTTCTTCTAACTAGTTCTCTAGCTTTTCTTGCTGCTTCTCTTGCTCTTGATGCACTAACACATTTTTCAAGAATTGTTTTTGCAACTGTTGGGTTTTCTTCTAAATATGTAGATAATGCATCAGTTACCATAGCTTGTACAATTCCTGCTACATTACTATTTCCTAATTTTGTTTTTGTTTGTCCTTCAAATTGTGGCTCTTTTACTTTTACAGATATAACTGCTGTTAAACCTTCTCTTATATCTTCACCTTGTAAATTAGAATCTTTTTCTTTTATTATATTATGACTTCTTGCATAATCATTAAATACTTTTGTTAAGCCTCTTTTAAATCCTTCTAAGTGAGTTCCACCTTCTACTGTATTAATATTATTTACAAATGAATAAATATTTTCATTATATGCTGAAGTATATTGCATTGCTATTTCAACTGGTACTTCACTTTCTGTTTTTTCTATATATATTGGGTCTGGATTTAATTTTTCTTTGTTTTGATTTAAGTATTCAACAAAAGATTTTAAGCCTCCTTCAAAGCAAAATTCAGCTTTTTTAGGTGTTTCTTCTCTTAAATCTTCTATACTTATATATAAACCTTTTGTTAAAAATGCTATTTCTCTAAATCTTTCCGCTAATGTATCATAGTCATATTCTGTTGTTTCAAATATTTCACTATCTGCTAAAAATCTAACTGTTGTTCCTGTTTTTTTAGATTCTCCTATTTTTGAAAGCTTTTCGACAGTTTTTCCTCTTTCAAATTTCATTTGGTATATTCCACCATCTCTTTGAATAGTTACTTCTGTCCATTCAGATAAAGCATTTACAACAGATGCACCAACACCGTGCAATCCTCCAGATACTTTATATCCACTATCTCCACCAAATTTTCCACCAGCATGAAGTACAGTATAAACTGTTTCTGCAGCTGATATATGTGTTTTTGGATGTATTTCTACTGGTATACCTCTACCATTATCTGATACGGAAATTATATTTCCTGGCTCTATTTTTACTTCTATATGTGTACAATAACCTGCTAATGCTTCATCAACACAGTTATCTACTATTTCGTATACTAAATGATGTAAACCTCTTTTTGAAACACTACCAATATACATACCTGGTCTTTTTCTTACGGCTTCAAGACCTTCTAATACTTGTATTTGGTTAGCTCCATAAGCGTGATTATATTTTTCCATTATATTTCCTCCTGCAAAATTCTTTAGTTTGCTACATATAAGTTTATTTTTATTTTTAAAATTTGTCAAGTAAAAATTTTTTAATTTTCAATATGTATTACTTGTTTCTCTCACCAATATAAATTGCTAAATCTTTTAGAAATTCAGCTTTTTTACCATATGGTTTCAAACAATTTATTGCTTCTTTTATATTTTTTTCTAATTCTTGCTCTGCTTTTTCTAGTCCATATTTACTTACGTATGTGCATTTTTTTCTTTTCCTATCGTTTCCAACTGGCTTTCCTAAAACTTTTTCATCTCCAATTTCAGAAAGAATATCGTCCTTTATTTGAAATGCTAGTCCTATTTTTTCTGCATAATTAGTTAAATTTATCAAATCTTCTTCATTCACTTTTGCAAGAATTGCACCTATTCTAACAGCTGATCTTATTAGAGCTCCTGTTTTATTTTTGTGCATATATTCAAGTTCATCTATTAATGCTTGCTTTCCTTCATATTCAGTATCTACATATTCTCCTATAAGCATTCTGTCTACAGCATATGAAAGTTCATAAAAACTATCAATATTTTCTTTTGTAAAATTGTTCTTTAAATTTTTACTTATTATTAAATATGCATTATTAAGCAAACTATCTCCTGCTAAAATAGCTGTTGCTTCATTAAACATTTTATGATTTGTAGGTTTTCCGTGTCTAAAATCATCATTGTCTATTCCCGGTAAATCATCATGTATTAAAGAAAAATTATGTATCATTTCAATAGCTACTGCATATGGCATACAAACTTTAGTATCATTTTTAAAAAGTTTATATGTTGCTAGAATAAGTGTTGGTCTAAGTCTTTTTCCACCTGCCATAAGGCTATATTCAACTGATTGATTTAGCTTCTTTTCTAGACAGTCATTTTTTCTAACATATTTTTCAAGCTCTTTATCCACAATTGTTGCATAATTTTTTAGTTCTTCTTTAAAATTCATAATACTCCCCAAATTACTATTTTATTTTAGTACAACTTTTGTTTTTTATAAATAGAAAAATTAAATTTTCATATTGCTAAACTTTTGGCATTAATATTATATTATAAAATTTCACCATTTACAACCTTATGGGAAATACTATTTTTTATATCTATATTTTTTGTACATGTAATTATAACTTGTATATCTTCTATATTGTTTAAAAAATTAGCAATTCTTTTTTCATCTAATTCAGACATGAAATCATCTAGTAAAAGTATTGGATATTCTCCTAAATCTTCATAAATAACATTTAATTCTGCAAGTTTAAGAGATAATATGGCTGTTCTGTTTTGTCCTTGAGATCCATAAATATTAACAGGTTCATTATTTATGTATATTGTAAAATCGTCTCTATGTATGCCTTTGGTTGTATATCCCCTAAAATAATCATTATTTCTATTTTTCTTCAATTCTTGTAAAAACTCTTCCTTACTTTTACAGTCTGAAAAATATTTAATGTCTATTTTTTCATCGGTTATTTCCGAATGAATTGATGTTATTTTATTTTTTATTAAATGTATAAATTGTTTTCTATATGTATGTATTTTTTCTCCATACTCTGCAAGCTTTTCATCCCATATATCTAGCATTGCATCATTTTTTATTCTTTGTTTTAAAAAATTATTTCTTTGTTCAAGTGTTTTTAAATATGAATTTAAGTTTAATACATATGCAGGTCTTAATTGTCCAATCATCATATCTAAAAATTTTCTTCTTGAAGCTGGTCCTGACTTTAATAAATTAATATCATCTGGTGTAAAAATTACTAAAATAATATTTCCTAAAACTTCACTAAGTTTTTTTAATTTTACATCATTTAAATAAACATTTTTTTTATCTGAAATTTCTACTTTTATTTCTCCATCTCTATCTTTTTTTTGAAAATGAGTTTGAATTTTTAAAAAGTTCTCTCCCATTTTTATTAGTTCTTTGTCTTTATTTGTTCTAAAAGATTTTCCTAAACTAGAAATAAAAATGGATTCTAAAATATTTGTTTTTCCTTGAGCATTATCTCCATAAAAAATATTTATTTTATTTTCAAAATTTACTTCTTGAAATTTATAATTTCTAAAGTTTTGTATTTTTAAATTATCTATGTACATTTTATCTCCGGTTTTATCCACATATTATGCATAATATGTGGATAACTTATATGTTTTTTTAGTCATTTTTTAAACGAATTGGTAATATCATATATTTATAGTCACCAGTTTCTTCTACACTTCTTATAATACATGGTGAAATACTTGTACCAAAATCTATAAATACTTCTTCATCATCTATTGATCTTAATACATCTAAGAAATATTTAGGATTAAATCCTGCCTCTAAATCTTTTCCTTCTGTTGTAACATATAACTCTTCTTTTGCATCTCCAGTTTGGTTAGTACAAGAAATTGTAATTTTTCCAACTTCAACTGTAATCTTTACAGGATATTTTTTTTCTTTTTCTATACTTGAAGCAGAAATTAAGCTAATTCTTTCAAAACAGTTTAAAATAATTGATCTATTTACCCTAACTCTTGTCTCCCATTTTGAAGGAAGTACGCTAGCATAATTTAAGAATTCTCCATCTAATAGTCTAGTAACTATTTTACAATTTTCTATTTCAAATAAAGCTTGATTTTTTGCTATGCCTATTTTTACTATATCAAATGAGTCAGATAATATTTTATTTATTTCTGTTAAAGTTCTTCCTGGTATTACTGCTGAAAAGTCATTTGTTTTAGTTTGCAAAAATTTACTTTTCCAAGCTAATCTAAAACCATCAACAGCAACAACATTTAGTTTATTGCTTTTTACTTCAAATAAACATCCAGTAAATATTGGTCTATTTTCTTCTGTACTAATAGCAAATATTGTTTTTCTAATCATATCTTTCAATGTGTTTTGTTCTATTTCTATAGAATTTTCTACATTAATTTCTGGAAGTTCTGGAAAATCTTCTGGATTCATTGTTGCTAATTTATATAAAGAACCTTCACATTCAATAACTAATAAATTCTTATCATTTACTTCTATTTTTATTTCTGTATCTGGTAATTTTCTAATTATTTCACTAAACATTATTGCATTAACAACTGTTGCACCTTGTTCTTGTACATTACAATCTTTAATTACATATTCTATACCTAATTCTAGATCATAACATGTTAATCTAATATTATTATCATTAGTTTGAATTAATATACCTTCTAATATAGGCATTGTTGTTCTAACAGCGACAGCTTTTGTTACGGAATTAAGAGCTTTAAGGATTTTTTCCTTTTCACAAATAAGTTTCATTTTTCATTTCTCCTTCTTTTATAATAATATAAATATATTTAGTAGTAGTAGTAGTAGGTCCTGTGGATAATGTGGAAAACTATCTCAATCCCTTTAACCCTACGGAAATTCGGTGTGGATAACTCTGTGGAAAACTTAAAAAGTTATCCACACAATTCAAAAAGTTATCCACATTTTGAGTTATCCACATGTTATCCACAGGTTTTCCACAACCCCCATGTGGATAACCAACAGGGCTCTTCCGTAGGAAGAGATGCACGTCCTAAAGTCAAACATTAATTTCACAAACAGAAATTCTACTAATGACTACTTTTGTCAGTTGTTGCAACTATTTGTCGGAAAGTAGTATGTTTTGCACACTTTCCACAATTAATCTTGTGTTTGAATTAGTTTTTATTTCCTTTTCAATTTTATTGACTGCATGCATTACTGTTGTGTGATCTCTTTTACCAAAATCTATACCTATTTGAGGTAAAGACATTTGTGCAACATTTCTACACAAGTACATTGCAATTTGTCTAGGAAATGTGATGTCATTAGACCTTTTTGAACCTCTGAGATCTGCTGGCAAAATATTAAAATATTTGCCTACAACATCTTGGATGTATTCGGATGATATAACTTTATCTTGCCTTTGAATAATATCATTAATTGCTCTTTCAGTCATTTCCATTGTAATTGGACTATTAGTTAGAGAAGCTTTGGCAACTAATTTATTTAGTGTACCCTCTAGTTCCCTAATATTTGTGTCGACTCTTGTTGCAATTGTAGATAAAATTTCATCATCTATAATTATATTGTCTAATTGTGTCTTTTTTCTTAAAATAGCAAGACGTGTTTCAAAATCTGGATTAGATATGTCGGCAATTAAGCCCCAATCAAATCTTGATTTTAATCTGTCTTCTAGTAATTCTATGTCTTTGGGTGGCTTATCACTAGATAATACTATTTGTTTTCCAGCTTCATAAAGAGTGTTAAATGTATGGAAAAATTCCTCTTGTGTACTCTTTTTGTTAGCAATAAATTGAATATCATCTATTAATAAAACATCTATATTTCTATATTTTTCTCTAAACTTTTCAGTGGCTTGATCACGTAATGCGTTAATTAATTGATTTGTAAAGTTTTCTGATGTGACATATAAAATATTTGTATTTGGATTATTCATAAGTATTTGATTACCTATTGCATGCATTAAGTGAGTTTTACCAAGGCCAACTCCTCCATAAATAAAAAATGGATTATATTTTGCTCCGGGATTATCAGATACACCTTGTGCAGCAGCTTGTGCAAATTTATTATTACTTCCTACAACAAATGTATCAAATGTATATTTAGGATTAAGTCCAGAGTTAATAAACATTTTATTATTTGTCATATTACTACTTATAGGAATAGATATATCTTCCTCATCTTGTAATTTTATAATTACATTGCATTTTTTATTTGTAATAAAATTAAAAGTGTTTGTAAGTAGAGTCAAATATCTTGATTCAATAGTATCTTTTTGAAATGAATTAGAGGCAACTAAAACAATAACGTTATCCCTAACGCTTTTAAGTTCTAATGGCTGAATCCATGTTTGATATGTAATTACTGTTGTTTCTTCTTTTAGAAGCTCTTTAGCTTTGCTCCATAGTTCGTTTAAATTTTCATTTGACATTAGTTTAGCCCCTATTCTGTTTAAAAATATATTTAGTGCAACATAAAAAAGTTATTTAATATCCACAATTTGTTCATCAACTGTGGATAAAGACTTAAATAACTTTTCTTTTGTGGACTTAAATATTTATTTTTTAAATGTATACATATAATATCAAAAAATGACATATATAGTCAAGCAAAAT
>CALXWN010000138.1:15000-17143 GCA_944392415.1 uncultured Clostridia bacterium
ATGCTTAAATATCGCTAAAACAACGATATTTCTAAGCGAACAAAATTTGAAAAAATTGAGAAGGTTTACGAAATATCGAAAAAAGAAAACTCAAAAAGTCTTGAAATTTTAGGATTTAAAAAAATGAAAAATTTTGCTTATAGTTTAAGTTTCACATTTAACAGATTTAGGTGTTCGGTTTTGTGAAACACGAACAAAAAAATGTGGATAAAGTGTGGATAACTTTCTTGAAAAATGTTATAAAAATATTATTAAATAAATATTAAAATGTGAAAAACTATTATAAAAAATGGAGGAAATTATGAGTTATTATGCAGGAGATTTTGATGTAGCAGTTATAGGAGCAGGACATGCTGGTTGTGAAGCAGGCTTAGCATGTGCAAGAATGGGGATGAAGACATTAGTTTTTTCAATTAGCTTAGAAGCAGTTGCTAATATGCCTTGTAATCCTCACATTGGAGGCAGTTCAAAGGGGCATATTGTAAGAGAAATAGACTGCTTGGGCGGAGAAATGGGAAAAAATATTGATAAAACTTATGTGCAATTAAAAATGTTAAATAAATCTAAAGGGCCAGCAGTTTATTCTTTAAGAGCTCAAGCTGATAGAAAACAATATCAAGCTGAAATGAAACATACTTTAGAAAAACAAGAAAATTTGTATTTAAAACAAGCGGAAATTGTTAATATTACTGTAGAAGAAGGTAAAGTCAAGTCTGTAGAAACTAATGTTGGTGCTATTTATGGAGTTAAGGCGGTTGTTCTGGCAACTGGTACATATTTAAAAGGTGAAATATATATAGGAGAAACTTCATATTCTAGTGGACCTGATGGGGTTGCGGCAGCAAATAAACTGTCAGAAGTATTAAACAATATAGGAATAAAATTAAACAGATTTAAAACAGGTACTCCAGCAAGAGTTAATAGAAGAAGTTTAGATTTTTCTAAAATGGAAGTTCAAAAAGGAGATGCTGAAATAGAGCCTTTTTCTATGGATGATAATTTAAAAAATGATGAAGAACAAATGGATTGTTATTTAACTTATACGAATAGTAAAACACATGAAATTATTAGAAAAAATTTAGACAGATCACCTTTATATTCAGGAAAAATAACTGGTACAGGCCCTAGATATTGCCCTTCTATTGAAGATAAAGTCGTAAGATTTGCTGATAAAGAAAGACATCAAATATTTATTGAACCAGTTGGTAGAGGAACAGATGAAATGTATGTTCAAGGAATGAGTTCATCACTTCCAGAAGATGTTCAAATAGCTATGTACAGGTCTATTGCAGGTATGGAGAATGTAGAATTTACTCGCCCTGCGTATGCTATAGAATATGATTGCATTGACCCTCAAGAATTAAAACTATCTTTAGAGCACAAAAAAATAAAAGGAATGTTTTTTGCAGGTCAAATAAATGGTACTTCTGGATATGAAGAAGCAGCTGCACAGGGGCTAATTGCAGGCATTAACGCATCTTTAGAAATACAAAATAAAGAACCGATAATATTGGATAGGTCACAAGCATATATTGGTGTTTTAATTGATGATATAGTTACAAAGGGAACAAATGAACCATATAGAATGATGACTTCTAGAGCTGAATATAGGTTACTTTTGAGGCAAGATAATGCGGATTTGAGGCTTACTGAAATAGGGCATAATGTTGGATTAATTTCAGATGACAGATATAATAGATTTTTAAATAAAAAGAAAAATATTGAAAATGAAATTGAAAGAGTAAGAAATACAATAATAAAACCAACTGAAGAAGTAAATGAGTTTTTAAAGAAAAATAATACAAGCCCAATTACTACAGGTGTAAGGCTTTCAGAGCTTTTAAAAAGACCTGAATTAAATTATAATATTTTAGCAGAGCTAGATAATAATAGACCAAATTTAACAAAACAGGAAGCTGATGAAGTTAATATTTCTTTAAAATATGAGGGATATATAAATTTAGAGAGTGAACAAGTTGAGAGATTTAAAAAATTAGAAAATAAAAAGTTGCCAGAAAATATTAATTATGAAGAAATAAAGGGATTAAGACTAGAAGCAAGACAAAAATTAAATAAGGTAAGACCGCTTTCAGTAGGGCAAGCTTCAAGAATTTCAGGTGTTTCACCAGCTGATATATCTGTA
>CALXWN010000139.1:0-11266 GCA_944392415.1 uncultured Clostridia bacterium
TTACATTCTTTTTCCTGCATTCATTAATACGCTTTTTAGATTATCTATGTTTTCTAGTACTTTTCCTGCACCTATTGCAACACATTCAAGTGGTGTATCTGCCACATATGTTTGTACACCTGTTCTTTGTGCAATTAAATTATCTAAATTTCTTATTTGTGCTCCACCACCTGCCAAATAAATACCATTTACGATAATATCAGCTGAAAGTTCTGGTGGAGTAACAGATAATGTATTTATTATTGCTTCTAATATTTCATTTATTGGTTTTCTCATAGCCTGCTCAATATCTTTAGATGATACTGTTACATTCTTAGGAAGTCCTGTATCTAAATCTCTTCCTCTAATTTCTTTAGTAATTTCAGACACTAAAGGAAGTGCACAACCAAGCTCTATTTTTAAGCTTTCTGCTGCTGTTTGTCCAATCGCTATGCCTTTATGGCTTTTTAAATATTCTACTATACTTTCATCTATTTCATTTCCTGCAACTCTTATTGAGTTACTTGCAACTATTCCTCCAAGTGAAATAACTGCAACTTCAGTAGTTCCTCCACCAATGTCTACTATCATATTTCCCATAGGCTCTTTTACATTTATTCCTGCACCAATAGCAGCTGCCATAGGTTCTTGAATTAAATATACTTCTTTAGCATTTGCTTGTAAAAAAGCTTCTTCTATGGCTCTTCTTTCAACTTCTGTAATACCTGATGGAACTCCAACTACTACTCTTGGCTTTCCTGCATTATATTTTTGGCAAACCTTTTTAAGCATATTTTTAAGCATTAAACCTGTTGCTGTAAAATCTGCTATAACCCCATCTTGCATAGGTCTTACGGCTTTAATATTTTCTGGTGTCCTTCCAAGCATTTCTCTTGCTTCTTTACCAGTTGCAACAATTTCACCAGTAACTTTGTCTAAAGCAACCACTGATGGTTCTCTTAAAACTATACCCTTCCCTTTTAAGGCAATTAAAATATTTGCAGTTCCTAGGTCCATACCTATATCTTTTGAATTAAAGTTTAATAAATCAAGATTCATTGCTAAAAATTCCTTTCTTGTATGTTTTATATAATAAATTGCAGATATTTATAATTTTGCTTTTTGATTATGCTCAATTACTTTATTGTTTTTTTATTTTCTATAGTTTTAATACTTGTATAGTTGTCTTTTCCTATTACAATATGATCTAAAAAATTTAACTTGAATAATTTAGAGCACTCTTCTACTTTTTTAGTAAAATCTAAATCTGCTTTGCTTGGTGTGGAATCTCCACTTGGATGATTATGTATTAGTATAAATTTATCTAATTCCTCTTTAATTACTTCCTTTAAAATTTCAGCTGGAGCTACAGATATTTGATTAATTGATCCTGTTTTTAGTTCAATATTTTTTACTACTTCGTTTTTTGAATTTAATAAAATTAGTTTTAACTTTTCATGTTTTTCATTTTTTAGTTCTTGCATAAATATACCGGCAACATCACTTGGTCTAATTATTTTTGTTTTTAGATTGTTTATAGGATTATTTATTCTTGTAGCTAACTCACATACTGCCTTAATTTGAATTGCTTTAACTTTTCCTATACCTTTAATTTTTTCCAAAGTTTCAATTCCAATACTTGCAAGTCCACTAATATTTTCCGAAAGTAATAAAATTCTGTTAGCAATATCTACTGATGTCTCTTCTTTTGTTCCTGTTTTAATTATTATTGCCAAAAGTTCTGCATTTGATAACTTTTTTTCACCATACATTAATAATTTTTCATATGGTCTTTCAGATTCTGGCAATTGTTTCATTTTAAGTGGCATAAGTAAATCCTTTCTGCCCCCCAAAAACTCCTTTTTATTAGAATTTTCTATAAATGAATATAGAAATTATTATTCCAATTATACTAGAAATATTTATATTAAACATTATTGCAAATGATAAATTTACAACTCCTAAGTCTAAAGAAATTGGCTCTGTTAATCCAAAACTTTGTCCATATGATAGCCAACTAAGCCAACTTACTCCCTGTGTCAGCTCTCCAATTAGTCCTCCTATAACAAGTCCACATAATATAAATATTATTAGTACGAATGTACTTTTATCTCTTGTTGCCATATGTTACCTCCATTTTATCTTACGGATATTTATAATTTAACATTTGTATTATATATTTTTTTCCATTAATTTTCAAGGTATTTTGTGGAAAAATTGTCTTAATTTTTTTATCAAAACATTGTAAAAGCATGAATCATATGATATACTAATAGATACATAAAAAACCATTTCATAAATACCATTGTTATAACAAGAAAGGAAATTCTATGAAGTTTGAAAAATTAAGTGAATATAAATTAAGAGTTACCGTATCTAATGATGAATTGTTAGAAAGCAGTAACGGCGATTTAGATAATTTTATGTCTAACCCTTCTAAAGCTCGTAAATCCTTTTTAGAAATACTTGATAAAGCTGAGGATGAAGTTGGATTTCATATAGATAATAGTAGAATAAGAATTGATGCCAAAAGTATGTATAATGGTGATTTTATATTTACTATAACAAAACTAATTCCTAAATCTAAAAATTCTAAAAAAGTTAAGCCTTTAAAAGTTCCTGTTCAAAAAGATAATACCTTGGTTTATAGTTTTGTAGACATAGAACATTTTTTTAATTTTTGTAATTTTTTAAAAAAGCAAAAGATTAATAGATTGAGAGAATTTTGCAAAACAATTGAGCTTTATAAATATAATGGTAAATATGTTCTAATTTGTTTAAATATAAATCAAAATTACAGATATATTGGTAAACTTTATTCTGGTATTACTGAGTTTGGTAATTTTTTAACTAGTCAAGAATCTGTTGCTATGTTAATAAAAGAGCGTGGAACTCCTGTAATTAAGCATAATGCTATTTATACTAGTCAAAAGAATTTTAAATAGATTAAATTTTAAAAATTAATAAAATAATATAAAAAGGTCACAATATACATTCTCTCCCATTTCACTGCGCGGGTCGCTTCGCTCCGGCTTGCCCGCTACACTCTGCAGTCCTACTTAGTTATAATCGAAAATGCTCGCGCTGCAACCGTTCGCTGAAATGTCGAGAAGTATATTGTGACCTTTTTTATTTGTATATTTTGTTCGTATTTTTATTGTTTATTTATTATTTTTTATTTTTTATCTTTAATCTTTAATTTAAAATTTCTAGACCAGCAAACTTAGCCATTAATCTTTTATGACCAAATTTATCAAACTCTATATCTACTTTAATATCATCTTCTTCTCTTTCTAAGTTAGTAATAGTACCTTCTCCAAATCTTTTGTGAAATACTTTTTGACCAACTTTATATTGAGATAAGTCAACTGGACTTGATGTTTTCTTTTTATTTAAATTATTTAAGAAACTTTCTGCTGTTCTAAATTGGAAGCTTGGCTGTGCATCATCATTAGTTTGAGACTTATCTCCAAAACTTATTCCATTATTCAAACTATCTGCTGACACCTTATATGAAACTACTTTTGAAGCGAACCTATCCGCATAGCCATTTGCTCTATTGCCATAGCTCCATGAATACTTAGAGTCCTCAAATTCGTCTTCTTCCTCTTTTTCAGCAAAGGCATCTTCATATCCATCAAGTAAATCTGCTGGAATCTCTTTTAAGAATCTTGATGGTGGATTATAACTCGTTGAGCCAAATATTGTTCTTTTTCTTGCAAATGTTAAATATAAATAATGCTGAGCTCTAGTTATACCAACATAAAATAGCCTTCTTTCTTCTTCTATGTCTTCTGGGTTGTCCATTGATTTGTGTCCTGGAAATACTCCATCTTCCATACCAACCAAGAATACTACTGGATATTCCAAACCTTTAGCACTATGAAGAGTCATTAATGTTACCATATCATCTGATTCTTCCAAACTGTCTGTATCACTAGATAACGAAATGCTTTCAAGGAATTCGTTTAAATTATTATCTGCTGACTCTTTTTCAAATTCCATAGCAACAGTTAAAAATTCCTCTAAGTTTTCAATTCTACTTTCTGCTTCAACTGTATTTTCATTTTTTAAAGCTTGAGTATAACCTGTTTTATTTAATGTTTGTTTAATAAGTTCTGATACAGGCACATCTGTTGCACGTAACTCTTCGATTACATTTATAAATTCTCTAGTATTTTGATAAATTCTAGGCAAAAATTTATCCGCTTCTTTAATAACCTGATACATTGAAATTCCATTTTCTGCCGAAATCTTTTCAATGTTTTCTAAGCTAGTTTTTCCCACACCTCTTTTAGGTTCATTAATTATTCTTTCTAATGAAAGATTATCTGATGGGTTTGCAATTAATCTTAAATATGCAATAATATCTTTAATTTCTTTTCTTTCATAGAATTTTAAACCTCCAACAATTTTGTATGGTATGTCTTCTCTTCTAAGTACATCTTCAATTGCTCTTGATTGAGAGTTCATTCTATATAAAACTACGAAATCTGAATATTTGTAATATTCTTCTCTTCTTAAATGATTTATTTCTTGAACTATAAAACTACCTTCGTCATATTCATCTTCACCACAATATACAAAAGGAAGTTTACCTTCATCATTTTCTGTCCAAAGAACTTTTTCATATTTGTTTTCATTATGCTTAATAACAGCATTTGCAGCTTTTAAAATATTTCCAGTGCATCTATAATTTTGCTCTAGCTTAACTATTTTTGCACCCGGAAAATCTTTTTCGAAATTAAGTATATTAGTTATATCTGCTCCTCTAAAACGATAAATTGATTGGTCACTATCTCCAACAACAGTAATATTTCCATACTTAGAAGCCAAAAGAGATACTAACATAAATTGAGATTTATTTGTATCTTGATACTCATCAACTAATATGTACTTAAATTTACTAGAATAATAATCTAGTACATCAGGATTATCTGTTAAAATATTTATAGTGTAATTTATAATATCGTCAAAGTCTATAGCATTATTTTCCCTAAGCTTTTTTTGGTATAAGTAATAAACTTTTGAAGTTATTTCTTTCCTGTAATCTCCGTTTGCTCTTTCCTCATATTTTTCAGGAGTTAACATTTCATTTTTTGCATTACTTATTTCAGATAAAATAGATCTGTCCGTAAATAATTTGGGGTCAATGTTAAGCTCTTTCATACAATTCTTAACTAATGTTCTTTGGTCTGTTGAGTCAAATATTGCAAATGAAGAATCAAAACCTATTCTATCTATAAATTTTCTAAGTATTCGCACACAAATAGAGTGAAAAGTTCCAAGCCATATATCATTTATGGCGTCACTTGCTAATCGCTCTACTCTTTCTTTCATTTCATTTGCTGCTTTATTGGTAAATGTAATAGCTAATATATTCCATGGTTTTACACCCTTTGCTTGCATTAAATAACTGATTTTATATGTAAGCACTTTTGTTTTTCCAGAACCGGCACCTGCTATAACTAAGCATGGTCCTTCTGTAGACTCTACCGCTTCTTTTTGTCTTGGATTTAATTCATTTAATAGTTCGTCCATTGATAATATTATTCCTTGTATATATTTAGATTTTTATGGATTAACCTATAAACCTTCTTGATTTTGCTTTATGCAAACTTATTATTGTAAAACTTTTGTTCGTACTTAAAGATTTTACTATATTTTGTTTTTATAGTCAAGGAATTTTGAAATTTGTATCAATATAAAAATGTCTCGTTAATTATAAAATGTAAAAATTTTATTGACGAAAAAATTGACATTTTAAAAAACTTATTATATAATAGGAATAGAAAATGAGATGCCACAGAAATGTGTGCTACCTATAAGATATAGTTACACCACATAGCTTGGCGAAGCGTAATGTGGTGCATTTTTATTTGCTCAAAATAATAACCAAAGTTATAATTAAGGCAATTGCTATGATAGATACAGCTATTAATCCGAAGAAAAATAGACTAAGTAAGTTTATTAATATTATGTACATAGCACCACCTCCATTCTCACAGTAAAAACTGTGTATGTAAAGTGGTAGCACACACACTGCTTTCTCTCATTCTCTATTTTCAAAATATACTATATTTCGTTATCATTGTCAATGTTTTTTCGTTTTATTTTTGTTAATTTTTAGAATTCAATCAGCATCGCAAATAATCCAATTATAAATCCCATCATATTACCCAAAGATGTGATTCTTCCCTTATATAATTCATTTGCTTCTGGTATAAGCTCACCTGTTACAATGTAAAGCATTGCACCAGCAGCAAAACTTAAACATACTGCAATAATTTGTTCAGATATGTTTCCTATTAATGCTCCAATTAGTGCTCCTAAACCTGTTGCTATCCCAGATAGAATCACATACAGCATTACTTTAAATGGATTCATTCCTCCATTTTTCATAGGAACAGCCATGCTTATTCCTTCCGGAACATCGTGCAAACATATTGCAATTGCAAGTGATAAACCTAAAGAAGTAGATGAATCAAAGCCTGAACCTATTGCTAAACCTTCTGGAATGTTATGAAGTGCTAGCCCAATACTTACAATTATTCCTGTTTTTAATAATCCTTTATTTCTAGCAGAAATTTTATTATTTCCTTTTACTTTTGTATTACTAGTATAATCTTTTTTATTAAAAGTGTTTTTTACCAAATTATCACATAGAATCATTACAATTATTCCAAGTATAATACCTAAAATAGTAGTGTAAATTGAAGAAATTCCAATTGCTTCTGGAATTAAATCAAAACAAATAACTGCGAGCATTAGGCCTGATGCAAAAGCTAACACAAAACTTAAAAATTTATTTGAATTTCTTTTAGAGAAAATTCCTATCAAACCACCTATTGTAGTTCCAATTGTTCCAAAAAACAAACCTAACAATGCAACCGTTGAAATGCCCATAAAAAATTTCCTTTCTTTTTTAATGTATTGTTTTTATTATATTTATATGTACAAGATTTTTTTATATTCAAATAAATTTTATAAAAAAAAACAAACACATTAAAGTGTTTATTTTTTATAATTTGCTATTCTTCATTTCCTTTTAATTTTTCAGCTGTATCTGCCGCCGCCAAATTATCTATCATTTCATCCAAATCACCATTTAAGAAATTATCCATTTGGTAAATACTCATTCCAATTCTATGGTCTGTAATACGTCCTTGAGGATAGTTATATGTTCTAATTTTTTCGCTTCTCTCTGCATTTCCTATTTGACTTCTTCTTTCATTTTCTAGTGCACTATCTCTTTCAGCTTTTTCTTTTTCATATAGTCTAGAGCGAAGTAATTTCATTGCATATTCTCTGTTTTGAACTTGTGATCTTTCAGTTTGACATTCTGCAACCATGCCTGTTGGAATATGAATTAATCTTACAGCAGATGATGTTTTATTAACGTGTTGTCCGCCTGCACCTGAAGCTCTAAAAACTTCCATCTTAATGTCTGCTGGGTTTATTTCAATATCCACATCTTCTACTTCTGGAAGTACTGCAACTGTAGCTGTTGAAGTATGAATTCTACCACTTGCCTCAGTTTCTGGAACTCTTTGTACTCTGTGTACGCCACTTTCATATTTTAATCTACTATATGCACCTGTTCCTTTTATCATAAAAGATATTTCTTTGTATCCACCAAGTCCAGTTTCATTTTCGTTTAACACTTCTAGTTTCCAATGTTTTCTATCTGCATACATTGAATACATTCTAAATAAAGTTCCTGCAAATAAAGCGGCTTCTTCTCCGCCAGCACCTGCTCTGATTTCGCAAATTACGTTTTTGTCATCATCGGGGTCTTTTGGTATTAATAATACCTTTAGCTCTTCTTCAAGTTTTGGTAATAATTCTTTGCTTTTTAGCATTTCCTCTTCTGCCAAATCTTTAAGTTCTGGGTCTGAAAGCATTTCTTTTGCTTCTTCTAAGCTTTGCTTTGTTTGCTTATATTCTCTATATTTTAAAACAATTGGCTCTAAGTCTGCATGTTCTTTCATGTTTTTACGCCATTCATTTTGTTTTGCAATTTCTTCTGGATCACTTATCTTTTTTGTTAGCTCCTCATATCTTTTTTCAACTTCGTCTAAGTTTTCAAACATAAAATTTTTCCTTTCTAACAAATCTCTACATATATAATATTTTTTGTATTAAATTAATTAATACTATTTATATACATTATTACAATTTTTTACACTTTTATTATTATACTATAAATCCAGCTTGCTTTCAAGCCTTTTCTGGCGACTAAATTATTTTATGAATAGTTACATAATAATTTTTATATTTTATGGACTTTTTTATAAAAAAATTATATAATTTTATTTATATTATTCTAATTTATTATTTTTAATAATAACATTTATTGGGAGATTATTTATGGACCGATATAAGCAAACTAAAATAGCCGGAATATTAGGAATTGTAGGCAATATATTTTTATTAATAATTAAAGGAATAATCGGACTAATTACAAATAGCCAAGCAATGATAGCAGATAGTGTAAATAGTGCTGCAGACATTTTCGCTTCTTTAATGACTTTTATAGGAAATAAAATTGCAAGTGAACCTAAAGATGATACACACAATATGGGTCATGGAAAAGCAGAATATATATTTTCTATGTTTATAAGTATATCAATGATGGCAATATCACTAAAATTATTGTATGATTCTATAATGTCATTAATAAATGGAGATACTTTCGAATTTTCTTGGTTTTTAGTAATAGTTTGTATTGTAACAATTATAGTAAAATTAGCTTTATTTTTATATACAAATAAGTTGTCAAAAAACTTTGAAAATCTATTATTAGAAGCAAATAAAAAAGATCATAGAAATGACTGCATAATAACAACTTTTACATTAATTTCCATTTTATTAAGTTTAATTAATATATATTGGTTTGACAGTGTGGTTGGTATAGGTATTTCTATTTGGATTTTTTATTCAGGTTTGCAAATATTTATTGAAAGCTATAATGTTTTAATGGATAAATCTTTAAATAATGAAGATAAAAATAAAATAATTGAAGTAATTAATAAATATCCAGAAATAAAAAAATATAATCACTTAAATACTACACCTGTGGGATATAGATATTTAGTTTCAATAACAATTTTTGTTGATGGAACTTTAACAACATTTGAAAGTCATAGCATTGCTGATAAATTAGAAAAAGAATTAAATAATTTGCCTTTTATATATTTGGCAATTATACATGTTAATCCTATGGAAATGGAAAAAGACAATATATAAAATAATTACACAAAAATACCCTAATTATTTTTTCAAATAATTTAGGGTATATTTTTTATTAAGATTTAGAAGTACATAGTTATTACAGAGTTATAAAATTAAAATCAATATTATTCTTATTAAGAATTTCTTTTTCTCTATTTGTACAAGTAAATAAAATTACTTGATTATCAATTTTACTTAAAAAGTCTAAAGCAGCCTCCAATCTTTGGTCATCATAATATGCAAAAGCTTCATCCAAAATAACTGGTAATTTTTCTTTGCTAATTTCATTCATAATTGCAAGTCTAAGAGATAAATAAATTTGTTCAATTGTACCTATGCTTAAACTTTCTGCAGGAACATATCTACCATCGTCTAATTCTACTATTATTTGATCATTAATTATAATATTTTTATATTTTCCATCAGATATTTTTTCTATGTTTTTAGATAAACTTTGATTAAATTTAGGAGTAATATTTTTTTTCATTTCAGTGTAAGCTTCATCCAAAATAACTTTAGCTAAATTAATTTCTTCTGCTCTATTTTGCAATTTTTTTAGATTTTCTTGCTCTATTTCTAGTAGTTCTTCTGTATGTATCAATTTTTCAAGTTTTGGATCAATATTATCTCTATCTATTTCTAATTTATGTAATTGTAAATTTAATTCGTTTATTTTTCTTTGGTTTGTACTAATTAATAAATCAATGTTTGAATTAAATAAATCATTAATATAATATTCAGAAAAATAATTTTTATTGTTTTCAATAATATTGTTTTTTTCTTCAATCAATTTATTCTTTACTTCATTTTCTACTTTTTTAATTTCATTTTTTATTTCTTCAGTATTTTTTTCTAATAATTCAATTTGTCCGTCTAAAATATTCATTTGTTTTTTTATTTCTTCTTTTTCTAAATTAATTTTATTTAATTTATTTTCTTCTTCAATTTTAATTTTTTTATTTTTATTTAATTTACTAAAAAAATAAATTAAATAAATAGGAATTAATAAAAATAATATAATATTAATGAAAATATTTTTTATAAAAATAAAATTTAAAATATTAATTATTAATAAAAATAATAAAATAATAAAATTAATTGTTTTATTTTTATTATTTATTTTTTTATTTTCTAAATTATTATCAAAATTATTTTCAATGTTTTTAATTTTATTTAATAAAATATCTTTTTCATTATCCAATTTTTTAATTTTATTATTATTTTCTTCCAAAATATTATTCTTAAATTTTAACTTTTCATTCTCGTTTTTATTTACATAAATTATATTATTTATACTATTTAATAATTTTTCTTTTTCAATTTCTTCCTTTAAATCTCCATTAATATCGTTAATATTTTTCTCAATCTCATACCTAATATCTTTAACATTACTTATTGTCATTAGGTCAAGCCTATATTTTTTAATATTACTCTCTGCTATATTAATAGGCCTTTCCTTACTATTTGATGTTCCCACCTCATTAAGTAACATAGAGTTCATGTTGTTCATTGCCTTCTTATATGATACATCTTCCGAACCGCTTTCCGCAAGGTTTGCAACCTTTTGTAGTAAAATGCCTTGTTCGGTGCTATTTACTACTACTTCCTTTTGCGCTGACAAAGATGTTGACATAAATGTGTTCTCATCTACATTTGTCTGCTCTAAAAAAAATTGATTTCCTGTCTTTTTGTCAATTTTAAACTCATCAGAAATATCCACAAATTGGTCATTATATACTGTTGGATTTTTCTTATTAAAATCTCTGTATACTTCATATTTGGAATTATTATCCAGTGAATATTGTATTTTACCTGAAAAATCTTTTTCTCCCCATGGCAAATATTTATCATAATCAGAAATATTTTTTCCATTTTTATTTTTCGAAATTCCATAAAAAGTATTTTTTATAAAATTTAATAATGTAGATTTTCCACTTTCGTTTTTTCCATAAATAATATTCAATTTTTTTAAATTAATTTCTCTATTTTTTAAATTTCCATATGAATTAATTTTTATATTTTCTATTTTCAAAATAATTTTCTCCTTTTAATT
>CALXWN010000140.1:0-5978 GCA_944392415.1 uncultured Clostridia bacterium
TACTGGTGATATTGGCTTTGTTTACAATGGAGAATTATATATAATAGGTAGATATAAAGAAATGATTTCTATAAATGGTAAAAATTATTTTTATAATGATATTGAAGAAATAATAAAAAGTAATTTTATGAAATATAGAAATAATATTGCTATATCAACTATAGAAAATGAGAATTGAGAAGAACAGATAGCACTTTTCATAGATACATTAATACCAATTGAAATGATTGCTGAGATACGAAAAAGCGTTATTAGGAAGTTAGGTATTGAAATAAGTAAGTGTGTAAAAGTAAGTAATTTTCCTATGACAACACTAGGAAAAATATCGAGGTATCAGTTATCTTTAAATTATAAGAATGGTGAATATCATTTATATGAAAAAAACTCAAGCCAAATTAATTCTTTTACTATTAATTCAAAAGAAGATATAGAAAGAATTATAAAAGAGATAATAAACGATATGTTAAATAAACAAGTAAATTCTAATGATCTCTTTCTTGAAATATGTCAAAATTCAATGACAACTACAATAATATTAAAAGAAATTGTAAACGAAATAGAAAGTCTAGGATATAGTATAGATCATAATTTTTGTGTTTCTAATATTTCAAATACACCGACAATAAGTGACATTTCAATATATTTATTTAAAATGAATGAAAGAGATGGTAATAATGATTAACTGTATAAAAAAATCAAGAGTAACTACAATAATACTTATATACTTGATTTATATAAGTTTAGGCATACCGGATAGTATCTTGGGAGTTGCATGGCCTGAAGTAAGAGAAAGTTTTGGTGTACCTATTTATTATGGTAGTATTATTATGACTATTGTTTCAATATTGGCAGCTTTTTCTAGTGTTATGTATACATATATTGTTGATAAACTTAGTGTAGAAAAAATAGTAGTATATAGTTGTTTTCTTACTGCAATAGGGTTGTTATTGATTGGATGTTCTACTTCTTTTTTAATGATTTGTTTTGCTGCAATTCCACTAGGAATTGGAGCAGGGGCTGTAGACGCTAGTCTAAACAATTTTGTTTCTGAAAATTTAAATGCCAAACATATGATTTGGCTACATGGTTTTTGGGGAGTAGGAGCAGTTATAGGTCCAACTATTTATAGTGTTTTACAGAGAGTAAACTATACTTGGAAATTGAGTTCCATTCTCATATCCATGTTACAATTTATATTAGTTGTGATATTATTCTTAAATAGAAAGAAAATAAAAGAGTACAAAAGCACAGAAGAAAAAAATATTGAATATAATGTAAAGAGTAAATGTAGTAAACATTTGATATTTTTAAGAATTTTTTATATTTTTGTATTTAGTGGATTTGATGTCTCCATTAATTTATGGCTAGCTACATATTTACAAGAATGTTTGAATTATAGTTCTGAAATTGCTTCAATTGTAGTTACACTATACTTTGGATCAGTAATGCTTAGTAGATTTGTAGTTGGAATTATTTCTAAAAATATAGAGATAAAAAAAATAATTTTTCTAGGATTGATTATATCTGCATTAGGAACGTTTTTACTTTTAGTGTCTTTTAATATTTCTATGATTATAGTATCGGTTTTATTAACTGGAATGGGAATGTGTGTTGTCTATCCTTTTACACTATATGAAAATCATATATGTTATGAAATAAGAGAAGCTCAAAAAATCACTTCATTTCAAATTGCTTTTAATTTAGTGGGTGGATTAATATTTCCAATAGCTTTAGGACTTTTTATGACATATGTTTCAACAAATCTATATATATGGTTTCAATTAACTCTTATTATTATTGCAGTTGTTATACGATTAATTATTTCACTAGAAAAAAATATTGAGAAAGAATAAGTATAAAAAATATGTTGTCTTGTATTAAAATAGTATTACAACTAATAAAAAATATTAAAAAAACTGTTATTTAAAATTAATTAAAATACATTATGTATATCGTAGTACAAAAATTTAGTGATGATAATAATTTGCTAAAAAATTGTTTTTTTAAGAACTTTGTTAGCAGAAATCACATCAATTAATATACTTTATATAAGATATTAAAAGAATAGATAATCAATCAAGCATTATTATAGTAAAAAGCAAATTAACTTTTATTTAATCTCTTTATTGGATGTTCATGCATCGATAATATTTTTTCTAAAATATACATGAGAAATAAATATTTATTTTTGAAACTATCTACTTTTGTTCAATAATAATGTAGTTTGATCAAAGTTTATTCACTATTTTCTATTTTTATGTAAAATAATTTACGTAGATTGCTAATGTATCTGCAAAAAAGAAAGTGGAGGAATGAAAATGAAGAAATTAAGAAAAATTATTGCTACAAGTTTATGTGCAGGTATTTTATCTATTAGTGCAGTAAGTGCAGCTGGATATGTGGGATATAAGTTGCCTCGATTTCAAGGAAATAATTATACTAGTGCACATTCAAAAACTACAAAAGCTAATTACATAACAAATACACTTGAAAATGTTGAAGGAACTAGCACTGTAACTTTTTGGGCAAATAATTCTTCAAAAAGACAAATTTCAAATGATTATGATCAAAAGAAAGGTAATACTTCTGATATTAAATTTACAACAGATGGATATGCTGCAAAAGGTACAGAAATCATTTTAGGTATGGAAAATGCTAGCTGGTCTGTGGATACAGCATTCTGTGCCGGAACAGTTAATTTTAGATAGGAAACTGCTAAAAGCAGTTTCTTTTTAAGATTATGATTAAACAGATTAAAATCGAAATAAAAAACTCGATAAATCAAATCGAGTTTAAATTTACATTTGCAGCTATCCTTTTAATAAGTTTAATTAGTATCATACTGAGCTGTTATCAGGACTTTGGTCATAACATTTTATATATAAGATCGTATGTTGATAATTCTATGTACGTCAGCATTAAAGCAAGAGCTATTATCAATATTTTTCAATATTTATCACCTTTGATTGTTATGATAGTTTATTCATCCAGTAAATGGAAAGAAGAGAAAAATGGGATGCAGACAATGATAATTACCCGAACAAAAAAGAAAGACTATTACGTTTCTAAATTTATTGCCAATTTTGTGCTAGTTTTCAGTGTAATGTTATTTTCAGGAATAATAAATTTAATTATTTCCTATATCGTTTATCCAGCTGTCGGTTTTGATAACCGCTGGGGAATGCCGGTATATGACATTATTCAGGGATATGACCAAAATATTTTATTTGATTTTTTAAGAATTCAAAATCCTTTGATTTATATATTATCAAAAATTTTGCTAATCAGCATTTTTTTAGCAGCAGTTTCCAATATTCCATATTCTTTAAGTTTTATTAAACCATTCAATCAAATGGAATTTATTCAAATTTGTATTATGTCATTTATTGGTATAGCTGGAATTAGTGTTATCGGTATAATTTTTGATCTAAGTTTTTTAAACTATATTTCATATATGATAATTGACGCAAATATATCCTTTTTAAGTGTATGTGTATCAATATTAATGCTAAATTTGTCAGAAATCTTGATTTTAGTAAAAGGAATGAAACAATATGAAACAATTCATTAATAGGAATCAAATTAATAATTATGTTTTTTTAGTAATTGTTGAACTGATAGTTTTGTTCATGTTTAAAAATGCAGTTAATACTGATGATATAATGGCAAATACTTTTTCAATTATAATCATTGTTGTATTTATTGTTCCGGTTGTATTGTCATATTTTTCTACTGATATATTGCCGATATTTAATAATATGGTCATCCCAAGGTTTCAGACGAAAAAACAGTTATTCTATTTCATTATTGAAAAGATTTTCTTAGATTCATCCAAGATCGTATGCATATTATTACTGCCAGTACATTTTGCTGCTGTTTTCATTTATCAAATCGATTTCTTCATGATAATGAGATATTATATCAGTTTTGTTATAAATATCATGATCATCTGTATGATCTTTATGATCGTATATTTTAAAACAAGAAATAAAAATGTATCAGTTATTATGACTTACTGCCTATGTAATATTACTAACCTGCTAAGCAGTCTGTTTAGAGAGAATACTATCCCTAACCTGGTAGCATCGATGCTGTTTGAATATGAAAACAAAATTATTTTAATAACTGCTATGGTATTATTTATTATCCTGCTGGCTGTCATTTTATATAAAAATATTTGTAAGTTAGAAATACTAGGAGAATCTAAAAATGTTTTATAAATTTATGGTTAAAAATAAAAAAATACTGATAAAGATATTATTTCTGATTGCTGTATCTTTTACACTTAAATATGTCACTCATAGAGGTTTTATAGCAAACGAGCTGCTAGGTACATATCAAATATATATGGGCGGTATTTTTTTAGAAGAAAGTGCATCGATGCTGCAGATTATTTTATTTTTAATGATTTCAGCATTATTTATATATTTGATACCGTATGAAATTATCAGGGAAATAAAAGAAAATGAAATATATATAAGATACAGATTTGAAAAAAATACTAAACTTCTGTTCTTTATTTCTATAAAAAATATCTTTTACTGTTTATTTTATCAGTTTATCAATGTAATCATCGTTATTTTAATAACTTTTCAGTTTAATCCTATGCAAATAATTGGTGGTGAATTTATAAAACTGCTGATAACATCAACGATTCAGCTTTTAATTATTCTGTTTATAAGTGAATTCTTTTTGTATCATTTCAAATTGGAAATAGGAATGATTTTTTCATTATTATTAATTGCTGCTCCCGTCATTATATCTGGAGTTATATTGGATAACTTTCCGTCTAATATTGAACTGTGTAAATTTATTCCTTTAAATCATGGCAATTATAACTACTATTATCCTTCTGTATACACTTTATATGATATACCTGTAACCTATTCTGCATTGCCTGATTATAAATACATATTTTCTTTGATAAGTCAGGTCATTGAATTAATTATAAGCATCGGTGGATTAATGTATGCAATTAACAGAAAAGATCTAATTGGAGGTAATTATGAAAATTAACATAAACGATATTTCAAGAGAAATAAAATCAAATATGATTTTAAATAATATTACTTTAGAATTTGAAAGCGGAAAAATTTACGGATTATGCGGTCATAACGGGTCAGGTAAAACAATGTTATTGCGTGCTATTGCCGGTTTGATTCAAATTGATAAAGGTGAAATCGTTATTGATCATCAGACACTTCATCAAGATATCGACTATCCCCCAGAAATGGGGTTAATTATTGAAACACCTACTTTTTTCAAATATTATACCGGAATGGAAAACCTTCTCTATCTGGCAGAAATCAGAGATAAAATTTCTAAACCGGATGTTTTAGAAGCATTAAAACGAGTCGGATTAGACCCTAATGATAAAAGAACTGTGGCTAAATATTCACTTGGAATGAAACAGAGATTGGCTATTGCACAGGCAATCATGGAAAAACCGCAGCTTATATTGCTTGACGAGCCAACAAATGCGTTAGATCAGGATGCAATTTTACAATTCAAAAAGATTATGACTGTGGAAAAAATGCGTAATGCCTGTATAATCATTGCGACTCACAATTATCAGGATATAGATGAACTGTTTGATGAAAAAATATATTTAAATTCAGGAAAAGTAGAAAGAGTGGAAAAAAATGACTAGAAGTACAAAGATATATTTTTTAGCTGTTTTAATTTTAATCAGTACAACCATAGGGTATGCAATAATGACTAAGTATTCTTTTACCGGTGACTATAATTTAAGTAAAATTAGGGAACAGTATGATCTTGAAAACTTTATGTATTCAAATAATGAAGAAAGCATATACTTCAATAATTCAATAAACAGTTTAGATGAATTAGAAAAAAACAGTGACTTAATTGTCAAGGTACAGTCATTGGATGACAGTATATTGTTCTATAACAGTATCGAAACACCCGTAAAAATTATAGATATTTATAGTAGCAACGATAATCTAAAAAAAGGAGAT
>CALXWN010000141.1:0-4391 GCA_944392415.1 uncultured Clostridia bacterium
CAAAAATAATAAAAATTATCAAAAATACTTAAGATAGAAATATCGCTATTGACTTTTTGTGTTAATTTATTTATAATAAAAATATAGTTTAATAAGGTTTGAATTAATATATTTGAAAAATAAAAATACAAGAAAGGAACCCAAACATGGCAAGTAAGATTTGGAAAAAACTTCTTTTTATTATATTAATAATAGTATGTTTATTTAATATAACATTAAAGCTTGTGCAAAGAAATTCTTTTAAAAGTGAATTACAATCATCTGCACAATACATACAAGATTTAGAACAAAATGCTAATAATACTATTGAACAGTAAGACTTACATACAAATTTAATATATAAACTTGAAAAAAATATAAAAACACTGAACAATCAACTTTTTTAGTTGATTATTTTTTTGTATTTGTATATAATTATGATAAATTTTGGTTTATAGGTAAAACCATAAAAACCTAAATTTATCATAAAAGGCCAAATAATCAAATGAAAAAAATAAACAAAATAATTCAAAAAGCAATACATAGTAAATATATAGGATATATGTTAATAATATTATTGTCTGCAATTATAATGGCTCCTATTTTTACAATGGATCTCACTCAAAATAATGAGGCTAAAATTCATATGTCAAGAATTTTATCAATTGACTCAGTTTTAAAGGATGGAATTTTTCCACCTTTAATTGATTATAGTTTTATGGAACGGATTTGGGTATGCTCTAAATATTTTTTATGGACCTATTACAACGTATATACCAATAATTTTATTAAATATTTTTGGAACATCAGGACTCGCATTAAAGGTATTTGCACTAATAACAGTGGTTCTATCAGGAATAATGATGTATAAATTTGTGCTTAAAGTTACAAATAGAAAATCTATTGCCACAATTAGTGCATTACTATATATTTCAGCACCATACAAAATGTCAAATATATTTGATAGAAATGCAGTGGGTGAATATACTGCTTTTGTATTTATTCCAATGGTATTTGAAGGAATCTATAACATTTTGTATAGCAATAAAAAAAGTTTTTTGCTATGCATAGGAATAATTGGATTAGTACTTTCTCACACCATTTCAACAATTTATACCGCTATTTTTGCTATAATATTTTTATTGATTAATATAGATAAATTGGGTAAATGGAATGTATGGAAGAGATTTATTACTAATGCAATTGTTGCACTATTAGTATGTATGTTTTATATAGTACCTTTACTAGAACATTGCTTTGCCTCTGAATATGTTATTTATGATAAAACCGCAATGAAAACAAATACTTATAATGTGTATGAGGCTAGTGCAAGTTTTAAAGATTTATTTGCAAGTGAGTTTGGAGAGCAGGGTATTAGATTCTCTCTTGGAATTATGACTTGTATATTAACTTTGCTAGGAATAATTTGCTACAAAAAAATAAATAAAAATCATAAAAGAATTTACTTACAGTTTTTCCTTCTAGCATGCATATCTCTTATTATGAGTACAAAACTTTTTCCATGGTTTATTATGCCACAGTTTTTTGGTGTTATACAATTTGCATGGCGAAACATAGGATTTTTTGCTTTTTTTATTTCCTTGGTTTTTGGCATAAATGCAGTAACCTTTGCAGAAAATGTATTAAAAGGTGAGGTCTTAAAAGACACTTGTATATTTGCTGTAATAATAAGTATTTTTGTTTTTGCATCACTTGGAGTAATGAGAAACTGGAAGTTTGAAAATATAGAAAATGAAAAAATATTTGACGAAACAGTAAAAAATACTGATAAAAAATATTTATACAGTATAAACAGGGATTATATGCCTTTAAACGGATTGAAAAATCAAGAATATATACTGGAAAGAGAAGATAGAACTTATATACTAAAAGGAAAAGCTAATATTGTTAGTGAAAATAAAGTAAAACTTAAAGATTATATTTATGTAGAAAATGTAAGTGATGACACTATTTTAGAACTTCCATATTTATATTATTTAGGATATGATGTTACAGTATCATATAATGGTAAAGATTATATAAAAATTAATACTTTTGAATCATCAAATGGATTTGTAGCTATTAAAATTAATGATTGTGATAATGCTAAAATAAAAGTAGAATATAAAGGAACAATTGCTGAAAAGGTAGGGTATATTACTTCTGGCTTAGGTACTATTATATTAATTTCAGTAGTTTATAAGAATAGGAGAAAAAACAAATTAAATGATAAAAAATAAAATTAAATTAAAATCAATAATATTTAATAAAACATTAATTGCAAGTTTTTTTATTATAATAGTTAGTGTAATTGTATCTATTCCAATGTTAAATCCAAATTTTAATATGCAATTTGATGATGGAATTCAGCATATATGCAGACTTATTGGTACAGAGCAATCAATAAAAGAAAATCAGCTTTTTCCAGTTATAATGTCTAAATTATGCAATAATTTTGGATATTCTTGGAACTTGTTTTATAGCCCTATTACAAGTTATATACCGCTAATTTTTAGAATATTTACAAATTCTTATGAACTATGCCTAAAACTATTTATGATGATAGTAAGTATTGCAACAGGATTTGCAATGTATTTCTTTGTAAAAAAGTTTTTGAAAGGAAAAGAAATAAGCAATGATGGCGATAAGCTAGACATCATTGCAAAAACTAGTGATTCTAAGAAAATTATATTAAATAGTAAAAAAATAGAAATGATTGCTATTTTGGCAAGTGTGCTATACATTTTACTGCCTTATAGACTAAATGATATGTATTTAAGGATTGCTGTTGCAGAACTTACTTCATTTATATTTTTACCAATAGTATTTAATGGTTTATATAGTATAGTAAATTTAAAAGAAAAAAGTTGGCTTTTGGTTGTAGGTGGTGCAGGGATGCTACTTACACATAGTTTACTTACAGTTTATTTAGTAATTTTTTGTGTAATATATTTAATAATCAATATAAAAAAACTAGACAAAAAGACAATCTTAAGGTTATTAGCAAGTACAGGAATTATATTACTATTAACAGCATTTTATTGGATTCCATTATTGCAAACTAAGTTATCAGCAAATTACGAAGTTTTTAATGAAGGGCATATGGTAAGATGGGATGCAATGGTTGCTTTAAAAGCAACCTTACCAGAAATTGCCTTTTATAAACAAGAAAGAATGTTCTATGGCATTGGAATATTGGTCATAATTGGAACAGCATTAAGCTTTACAATTTTAAAAAGAAAAGATATAGACAGAAAAAATTTTATATTTTTCCTTATCTGTGGTATAGTATCAACAATAATGGCATTGGATTTCTTTCCTTTTGAAAAATTGCCTAGCATATTTACAATGATGCAATTTTCATTTAGAATGCTTGAATTCGGAGGATTTTTCTTATGTATTTGTGCTCCAATAGCAATAGGATTATCTGTTCAAAAATTTAATGTATATACAGTACTTGCATTTACTTGTGTTTCAATAGTTTTATTATTACCTAATTTAAAAGAATTACATTATGGGGAATATTATTCAGAAGAAGATTTAATAAACGGAATAGAAGTTACAAGCAATACTGGTAGAGTACACGCAGGTTGTGCAAGTTTTGAATACTTGCCAAGCAAAGCTTTTGAAAATAGAAAATACATAGAAGAAAGAGAAGATGTACCAATTATTTTAAATATTAATGATTATATGGCCGAACAAGATAATAGCGACTCAAGTGAAAGTACAAATATTAAAGTACCAAAAATATTCAATTACAGTAAAAATGGAACAAATTTATATTTTTATGTAGGATATAATTATACAGAAGAAGATATAAATGATGAAAAAATATTAGGTGAGAGTATTAAAACTAAAGAAAATGAAGTAGAAAGTGAAACAAATAGTGAATTAGAAGATAATGAGCTATTAATTGAATTACCATATATTTATTATATTGGATATAATGTAGAATATACAGATAGAAATGGAAACTCATATAAGGCTTGTACATATGAATCAGATAATGGATTTTTATGTATATCCGTTCCAGATGAGGAGTTGGCAGTAAGCGTAAAATATACAGGAACAGTGCTAATGAAAATAGCTTATATCACATCAGCTGCTACTGCTTTAGTACTGATTATTATGTATATTACTGCAAGGATAAAGTATAAAAAAATTGTGAAAAGAGAAACTTAAGACTTAAAAATTCCTTGCTATTTTTTGCAATATATAGTAAAATAATACAAGAAAAAACATTAATTTTAGAAAGGTAAAACAATGTCAAAAGGAACAGTAGCAATAATAGGAAAGCCTAATGTTGGAAAATCTACTTTCTTCAATTATCTAGTTGGACAAAGACTATCAATAGTTGAAGATACTCCGGGTGTTACAAGAGACAGAGTATATGGAGAAACAAACTGGAGAGG
>CALXWN010000142.1:0-15865 GCA_944392415.1 uncultured Clostridia bacterium
CTGATTTATTATGTTCAAATAAAATAAAAATGTCGAATTTTGTCAAGAAGTTTTTTGTGAAAATATAAGGATGTCATTTTGACATAGTATAATTAATTGTGGAAATTATGGCAATATAAAAAAGTCATCATCTAATTATTTGGGAGGTATCGTGGGGTCGTTTAATGGAGACATATTAAATTGTTTCAATAAAGCTGATGTTACCATGAACTCTTCTAATCCTATTGTTGGTGGAATTGCTGGTTTAGCAACTGGTTTAGTAAGTAATTGCTATTCAATCGGAAATGTTTCTTCACAATCATATTCTGTAGGTGGCATTTGTGGACAAGGAGCTATAAAAATATCAAATTGTTACAGTATTGGAACAATAACAGGAACATTTTGGACAGGGGATATTCTTGGCTATACTCAGGGAACTACTGTTATAAATAATTGTTATTCACAAAATGATGTTTTCACATATTTAAATTTAGGAGATGCATATGTAGAAGATACAGAAAATATAAATCAAGGTTATCCAATATTAAAGTGGCAAAAAAATTAAAATAATTAAATTCAATAAAAACATAAATACAAGTATGTCATTTTCCGTGAAATACTTGTATTTTTTTACTTTTTTTGATATATTTAGTTCGTAAAACGAAAAAGTTTTTGGTGAATATAAAAAATTATGTTTTTCATATTTAGCAAAAGTAACTAAAAAAGAAAAAATTATAAAAGTTAGTTTAGGGAGGCTTAAATGAAAAAAATACTCTTTTCTGCTTATTCACTAGATGTTGGTGGTATAGAAACAGCACTTGTTACATTGCTAAAATATTTAGTTAAAGATTATGACATTACATTAGTTTTAGAAAAAAAGCAGGGAATATTTTTAGAAGACTTACCTCAAAAAATAAAAGTCTTAACTTATACTCCATGTAGCATAAAATTTGGCATTATTAGAAAAGCAGTAAATTTTTTAAAACAATTAAGATTTAAAATAAAATATAAAAATAAATTTGATTTTTCGGCAGATTTTGCCACATATAGCATGCCTGCATCATTTGTTGCAAGAGTGGCTAGTAAAAATAGTGCTATTTGGATTCATAATAATTATATGAATTTTTACAATGATGATATAAAGCAATACAGAAAATTCTTTAATAGTTTAAAAATACAAGATTTCAGGAAAATTGTTTTTGTATCAGATTTGGATAAAAAAGTTTTTATTGCACAATTTCCTGAGTTAATAAAAAATACGGTGGTTTGCAATAATTTGATAGACTATAAAAGAATACAAAAATTGGCTGATGAAAAAATACCGGATGAAGATTTAGAAAAAATATTCGGTAAAGATTATAAAAATACTATAAAAAATGATGCTAGTCAAAATAAAATTATAAAAAATGATGTTAGCCAAAATAAAACTATTAAAAATGATGCTAGCCAAAATAAAAATATTAAAAAAGACGATACAAACATATATGAAAATAAAAAAATCCCGATTTTTATAAATGTTGGTAGACATGATGAAAAACAGAAAAAAATTTCAAGAATTATAGATGCAACTGAAAAATTAAATAAAAATGGATTTGAATTTAAGGTATTGCTTATTGGTAAAGGTTCAAATACCAAGCAATACGAACAAATAATAAGAGAAAAACATTTAGATAATATTATAATGTTAGGACCTAAAAAAAATCCATATCCATATTTTAAATTAAGTGATTGTTTTATACTTTCATCACAGTTTGAGGGGTATCCAGTAGTATTTATAGAATCTCAAATATTAGAGCTTCCAATAATTACAACAAATGTTTCAGATAGCAAAAAGGATATTGATGGAAAATTTGGACAAGTTGTGGAAAACTCAGAAAAAGGTGTGTATAGGGGTATGAAAAATTTCTTGGAAAAGGGTATTAAAATGCAAAAATTTGATCCAGAAAATTTTAATAATGAAATAACTAAAAAAGTAAAAAAAATAATAGAAGATTAAATTGATGTATAAATAAAGATGAATTATTGATGCACAAATAAAGATGAATTTTAGAAGGGAAACTACACAAAAATAATATGATTAGTATAATTATTACTGCATATAATGCTGAAAAAACTATAGAAAGATGTTTAAATTCAATATTAGACACAAAGTATAATGATTATGAAATTATACTTGTTAATGATGGTTCTACAGATAATACAGAAAGTGTAATACAGCTTTTTGCATCAGAAAAAATAAAGTATTTTTCAAAAGAAAATACAGGTGTTGCAGATTCAAGAAATTTTGGAATTGAAAAAGCAAAAGGAGAGTATATTACTTTTGTAGATAGTGATGATTATGTAGATAACAATTATTTTGAAGATTTAGACAAATATATACAAAATGATATAGATATAATTAAAAGAAAAGGTATTATAGTGAGCACTAAAGATGTAAAACAAAAGATAGAAGATACTAATTCAAAGAATAAACAAAAAATAGAAGGCATTTCATTAAATGACAAACAAAAGGTAGGGGGGATTGCATTAAAAACAGAGCAAAAAATTGAAGGTGCTACATTTGACATAACAACAGGAGAAGAAGCTTTTAACAAACTATGCTTTACAGATAAATTTTTAGATACACTCTGGTCATATGTTATTAAAAAAAGCTTGTTTACGGATAATAATTTGTTTTTTGAAAATGGTAAATATCATGAAGATTTTGGTTTGCTACCACTTTTAATCTTAAGAGCAAATAAGGTTACCTCTTTAAATGATTATGTATATTATTATGTGCAAACAGATGGAAGTATTATGAGAGAAAATAATATAGATAAAACAATAAAAAAGGCAAAAGATGCTCTTTGGCACTATGACAATATTTTAAAAACGATAGATACTTACAATTTAAGCAAGTTTACACAAGAGAATGTAAAAATTTATTTAACAAATGCTATTTTACTTAAAGTAAATGAATTTAAAATACAAAAAGAGAGTAAATCAAATCAAAAAAGTGAGAGTGTAGATGAAATAGATAACTTTGAAGATGATGAAATACAAACTTTAAAAAGGCAATACTTAAAAGCACAAAATTGGTATATAAAAGAACTTAAAAAAAGAAAAATATATAAAAATATTAAAGTAAGAAATATTAAACAACTAATTAAAAAAATTGTATTATTTATAAATATAAAGTGGTATGGTAATATTTAATTATTTAAACTAGTAATAAAATGCGTACCAATAAGAATACTAAATAGCGGTACTAAATAAAATGCATACCAAGAGATTTATACTAAACAAATTTTAAAATATTAAAAGGAGGCAAATCTCAAATGCCTAAAGTTAGCGTGATTGTTCCGGTTTATAATGTGGAAAAATATGTAACTAGATGTTTGACATCGCTTATAAATCAAACTTTAGATGATATCGAAATAATTGTGGTGAATGATGGTTCAAAAGATAATTCGGAGCAAATAATTAGGGAGTTTAAAAAGGTGCATAATAACATAATATATGTAAAAAAAGAAAATGGAGGATTATCTAGTGCAAGAAATTTTGGACTAATTTATGCAACAGGTGAATATGTAGCTTTTTTAGATTCAGATGATTATGTAGATAGAAAAACATATCAAAAAATGTATGAAAAAGCAAAAGCTACAAATAGCGATTATGTTGAATGTGACTTTATTTGGCAATATCCTGACCATCAAAAAATTGATACAGGCTTCAGATACAAAGATAAAAAAGAAATGTTTGAAAAAATTAGGGTGGTTGCATGGAATAAACTTATAAAAAGAGAGATTATTATTAATAATAAATTAGAATTTCCAGTAGGACTTAATTATGAAGATATTGAATTTTCATATAAATTAATTCCATATATAAACAAATTTGCATTTGTAGAAGAACCACTTATTTATTATGTGCAAAGAGAAAATTCTATAGTAAATAAACAAGATTCTAAAACTAAACAAATCTTTAAAGTACTAGATAATGTTATAGAGTATTATAAAAAAATAGGTTTATATAGTGAATATGCCACTCAAATAGAATACACTTGTGCAAGACTTTTATTGTGTAGTTCATTAAAACGAATGATACAAATTCCTGATAAAGTAACAAGGGAGTTGATATTAACAGAAACATGGCAAAATTTAAATGGCAAGTTTCCGAACTGGAAGCAAAATGTGTTGCTAAAAAAGAATAATACGGTAAATGGGATTTTTATGAAAACAATGAATAATACTACTTTTAAAATTTACACAAAGGTGCTGAGATTGGTTTGGAGATAAAAGGAAAAATGATTATGACAATAATTAAAAAAATAAAAATAGAATATATCGTATACTTTTACATAATACTTTGTCCAATACTAGATATAGCAAGTTTTTTATTTAGAAACGCTTTTGATACAAATATATCTATTTCAACATTTTTAAGACCTATTATTCCAATAATTCTTGGAATATACATATTTATAAAGGTAAATAAAAAGCATAAATTAATTTTAGCTGGTATTGCTTCTATTTATGTAGCATATGGAGCAATTCACTTACTTGTAACTAAAAATTTTTTAACAGGATGCTCTTATGGTGGAGTTATTCAAGAGCTACAGTATGTAGTTAATTATACTTTTTTGGTGTTCAATTTGGTTGTATTTTACTATGTTTTTAGAAATAATACTAAAATTAAAAATTTAAGACTCGCCATTTTAGTTATGTGTGCCATTTACATTGCAAGTATTTATTTAGCAATACTTACAGGAACGTCGTCATATACATACCCTCAAGAAAAAATAGGGTATAAAGGTTGGATTGAATCTGGAAATAGCTTAGGTGCAATATTATGCATTTCTACGTTTATAATACTACCTCTAATAAAAGATAAAAAATATAGAATACCAACAATAATTATTCTTTTACTAGTTGGAGTATACTTAGTGGCATTAATAGGAACAAGAGTAGGATTACTAGGATTTTTCTTAGCAATAGCAGTATTTATAGCTATAGAAGTATTGTTTAGTAAAAACAAAGTTGCAATAATTGGATTTGTTATATTAGCTGTGGGAGTAATAACAGTTGGACTAGTTGGCTCAAACACTTTAAAAAGAAGAAGTCAAATGAATGAATCACAATATACAATTATAGATGAGGCAACAGGTGAAGTTGGAAATATGACAGGCGATATGCTTAAAATAAAAAATAGTATTTTAAATGGAACTTTAGAAGAAGGATTTATGTCAGATGCACAGCAAAAAGCAGTTCTTGATTTATATGATTTTGCCAAAGAACACAATTTGGCAGGAAATGATACAAGAACACAACAATTAATTTACAATTTTTATTTAGTATTAGAACAAAAAAGCATACTTGGCATAATTTTTGGAAATGGTTTTGAAACTAATTTTAGAGAAATGATTATGGAAAATGAACTTGCAAGTTTGCTATTTAACTTTGGAATTGTTGGATTTGCATTGTATGCCGGTCCATTTTTAGCCATTCTTATCTATTCTTTAATAGATGTAATTAAAAAGCTAAAAGCAAAACAAAAATTAGAAACTTCATATTTAATGGCGATTGCAGGGCTAGTACTAATATTTGCATTATCATATTTATCTGGATACATATTCTTTAATTCATCATTAATTGCAGTAATATCAGTGCTTGCAATTATAATAAGCTCTAATAGATATGCTGAAATGCTCTGAAACATATATTTAAACGAAAAATATAAAAAAGAGGTGATAATTTGAAAAAAATAATATTTGGAATAACTAGTTTAACTATAGGAGGTGCTGAGAGAGTGCTTGTTGACATAGCAAATAGACTTTCAAGTGAATATAGTGTAACTATTTTTACAATTTATGATGGTGGGGAGTTAAAAAATGAACTTAATTCAAATATTAAGAAAATTGCTTTGTATAGAAAGCAATATAAAGAACTTTCAAAAATTGAGAAATTAAAAGCATCACTAAAATTAATATTTTATAAAAAGAAAATATATGAAGCAATAATGAAAAGAGGCTATGATGCAGAAATAGCTTTTTTAGAAGGTCCTATTACAAGGCTTTTTGCTACAAGTACCAAAAAAAATAAAATGCTTGAACATACAAAAAATAAAGAAAATGAAAGTAGAAATATTGAAGAACAGACTAATACAAAAATAGCATGGATTCACAATGATATTTCAAAAGTTTATGGAAATGGTATAAAGGCTAAAATAAAAAAATGGGCTGACGGAATAGCTTACAAAAAATATGATAAACTTATATTTGTAAGTGAAGAAAATAAGCAAGATTTTAATAAGGAATACAAATGGGCAAATGAGTCTAATGAAGAGATAATTCGTAATTATATAGATTATAAAAAAGTATTGCAAAAAGCAGATGAAAAGGTGGAATTGCCTTTTGATAACAAAGAAATAAATTTACTTACAGTATGTAGGCTTGTGGAGCAAAAGGCATTAGACAGATTTATAAAAGTATGCAAAGAACTTGAAAACAAAGGAATTCACGTAAAAGTTTATGTTGTAGGAGACGGATCACAGAGATATAATTTGCAAAAACAGATAGATTCTGAAGGGCTAACAAATAGATTTATTTTGTTAGGTCAAAAAGAAAATCCATATCCATACATAAAATATTGTGACTATTTTTGCCTTTTATCCTATTATGAAGGATATGGTATGGTACTAGAAGAAGCAAAAATATTAAATAAACCTATTATTTTAACAAATACAGCAGCTAAAGAATGTGCAAAGGGTTATGATAAGGCATTAGTTCTTGATAATAATTTTGAAGGGATAGTAAATGGATTAGAAAAAGAGCTAAAAAGTGATAATGTTAAATATTTAGAAAGTAATTTTAATAAAAATAATGCCCAAAACGGCAAAACTAATGAAAATTTTATAACAAATGCCAAAGATGGTAAAGTTAATGAAAATTCTATAACAAATAGTAAAGAAAACTTAACGCAAAATACAAATGAAGAAGTACAAGAACAAATCATAAGAAAAATAAAAAATATACTTTAAAACATATATTGATGCTAATAATAAAAGTCAAAAATATAATTGTAACTCAAATATTAAATAAGTAAAAATAAAGTATATGAAAAGAAATTTAGGAGAAAAGAATGAAAATATCAATACTTACACCAGCGTACAATAGAGGGGATAAATTAAATAAATTATATACAAGTTTACTAGTAAATAATAATTCAAATGTGGAAATAGAATGGTTGGTGATGGACGATGGTTCCACAGATAAAACTAGATATATAGTAACAAATTTTATAAAACAAAATATAATAGACATAAAATATTATTATCAAGAAAATGCGGGTAAAATGGCAGCATTAAATAATTTAGTCAAATATGCAACAGGAGATGTAATGATAGAATGTGACTCAGATGATTATTTTACAGTCGGAGCTTTTGATACAATTGCCAAATATGAGGACAAGCTAACTGATGAAATATATGCTTTAGTATTTCTTAAATATGATCAAAATGGAAACAATATGGGAAATAATTTTCCAGAAAATTTGTATAGAAGTGATATGTTTAGCTTGTATTTTAGAGAAAATATAACAGGAGAAAAAGCCTTGGTATTTAATAGTAATATACGTAAAAGGTTTGGATACAAGTTAGAAGCGGATGAAAAATTTGTTACAGAGTCAAGAATGTATCATCAAATGGATTTAGAGTATGATGTTATTTGTATAAATGAGCCAATAATGATATGTGAATATCAAAAAGACGGATATTCAAAAAATATACAAAAAGTATTTAAAGAAAATCCTTTAGGATATTATGAATACTTTAAAGAAATATTAGAAATGGATTTAACAGGAGTTACACTTAAGAAAAAACTTTATATTTATAAACATTATATTTTGTTTTCAGTATTAGCCGAAAGGAACCATGCTATAAGAAATGTAACAGGAGTATTAAATAAAATAATTGTGGCAATAATGTGGATACCTGGAGCTATCAAGACTAAAGCCATGTTTAAGGAAAAAAGACAAAATGACGAAGAAAATAAAATGAATAAGAACAAGAAAAATAATAATAAAATAAAGAATAATTAGCAAAAATTTTGACAATCATGCTATTTTATACTATTATATATGAAGTGAAAATATTTTTATGATAAAAAAGATTATGCAAACAAAAATGGACAAGAAAGGAAATTATTCAAAATGCAAAAAAATGATGAAAACAGAATAATAGTTGAGCACGTATACAAAACATTTAATGTGTATTTGGATAAAGCCAATAGCTTAAAAGAAAAACTATTATTTTGGAAAAGAAATAGAAAAGAAACTAGAGAAGTTTTAAAAAATATAAACCTTACAATAAAAAATGGTGAAGCAGTTGCATTAATTGGTGTTAATGGAAGCGGAAAGTCAACTTTGTTAAAGCTTATGACAAAAATTATTTATCCTAATAAGGGTAAAATTACTACAAATGGCAAATTAACCTCACTACTAGAATTGGGAGCGGGTTTTCACCCAGACTTTTCAGGTAGAGAAAATATTTATTTTAATGCTTCAATTTTTGGCTTAACCAAAAAAGAAATAGATAATAGATTAGACCAAATTATAGAATTTTCGGAGCTAGGAAATTATATAGATAATCCAGTTAGAACATATTCATCAGGTATGTATATGAGACTAGCATTTTCTGTAGCAATAAATGTTGATGCAGATATTTTATTAGTAGATGAGATATTGTCTGTTGGAGATCAGCATTTTCAAGAAAAGTGTTTGAACAAAATGAAAGAACTTAAAAAAGAAGGCAAAACCATGGTTTTTGTAACACATAGTTTAAATTCTGCAAGGGAACTTTGTGATAGAGCAGTTTGGCTAAATAAAGGTGTTATACAAATGGATGGTGAAACAAATAAAGTTATAGATGAATATATAAAGGAAACAACATAAAAGATAAAAAATAAAATAAAAGTCAAAAAAATTAAATATAAGCAAAAAAACTCAAAAAGGAGCTTCTAATGAACATTTTTAAAAGATTATATGATTATAGAGAAATGCTAAAAACTAGCATAAAAAAGGACATAGGGGGAAAATACAAAAACTCATTTTTAGGAGTACTTTGGTCATTTGTAAATCCACTACTTCAAATTATAGTTTATGCGATAATATTCCCACTTATAATGAAAAGTGATATTGAATACTATGTTGTATTTATGGTCTGCGGTTTAATACCTTGGAACTATTTTTCTACAGTAATAAATAGAACATCTTTTACTATGATTGAAAATGGAAATATTATAAAAAAGGTATATTTTCCAAGAGAAATACTCCCTATTTCAGTAGTAACAAGTGAGACGGTTACATTTTTAATATCGTCAATATTAATATTACTATTTACTTTAGGCTATGGATTAGGATTAACAATTAATATAGTTTTTTATCCTTTAATATTATTGGTGCAATATGTATTGCTGATTGGTATTTCTTTAATAGTATCAAGTGTTACAGTATACTTTAGAGACCTACAACATTTTATTGGTGTACTTTTGCAACTATTCTTTTATGCAACACCAATTGTATATGCAGTAGATACCATACCAGAAAACTTTAGATGGATATTAAAGTATAACCCAATGACATACATAATAGAAGGATATAGAGATATTTTCTGGGGACAAACAGCACCAGATATATCTACTTTGCTTATAGTATTAGCAATTGGAATAGTGCTTTGTATTTTAGGATATTTAATATTTAATAAACTTCAAAAGAAATTTGCAGAAGAACTTTAAAAGCATAAAAGGGATGTTAGAAAGGAAATTAAAATGAATTTTGACTTTTCAAAAGAGCCAGGTAAAGAACTAAAAAAGAGAGAATATGAAGGTAATATAGAACCTTTGATATCAATTATTACACCATTTTACAATAGTGGAAAATACATTGAACAAACAGTAAATTCAGTATTGAATCAAACTTTTCCAGCATTTGAACTATTAATTATTGATGATGGTTCAAAAGACAAAGAAAGTCTTGAAAGGTTGAAAAAAATAGAAAAAATAGATAAAAGAATAAAGGTATTTCATAAGCAAAATGAGGGATTGGCAGCAACAAGAGATTATGGAGCAAAAAAAGCATCAAAATCTAGTAAGTACTTATGTTTCCTTGATGATGACGATTTGATTGATCCTACATATTTAGAATGTTTATATTTTGCCATGGAAACAAATAAAAAAGCAAGCTGGGCTTATACTGATTCTGTGGGATTTGAGGGTCAAGAGTATACTTGGAATAAATATTTTGACTCAAATAAAATGAAAAAACAAAATGATATAGTTGCAACTGCATTAATTAGAAAAGAAGATTTTGAGGATGTAAATGGTTACGAATTAAGAGAAAAAGCAGTTAATGAGGATTGGAATTTTTGGCTAAAATTACTTGCTAAAGAAAAATTTCCAGTTCATGTAAGTACATATGGTTTTTGGTATAGAAGAAAATTAAAAGGCAGTGAACTATCAAGGGTAAAAGAAAATCAAAAGAGAAATATGGAAATTATCAGTAATACTGCTAAAGCTGTAAAGAAAAAAGTAAAAGCAATACAGTATCCACGTTTTGACTACAATTGGGATTTATTGGCAGATGAAATTAAAGAAATACCAAAAATAAAAATAAAAGATGACAAGAAAATTCATATTTTAATGATTATACCTTGGATGGTCATGGGTGGAGCAGACCAATTTAATTTTGATTTAATATCTAGAATAGATAAGTCAAAGTTTGACATAACCATAGTTACAACAGAACCTGCTATAAATATTTACAGGCAAAAATTTGAAGAATATGCTACTGTTTATGATTTAACTACTTTTTTGAACCAAAAATATTGGCTAGCTTTTATAAATTATATAATATATAAAAATAATATAAATATTATACTAAATACAAATAGTGAGCTTGGTTATAGTATACTTCCATATTTAAAAGCAAAACATCCACAAATACCAATAATAGACTATATTCATATGGAAGAGTGGTATAACAGAAATGGTGGATATTCAAGAGACTCAAGTGCAGTAGCTTCAGTAATAGACAAAACATTAGTATGTAATGAAAATAGTAGAAAAATATTAATAGATTATTTTAAGAGAAAAGAAAATGAAGTTAAGACAGTTTATATAGGTGTGGATGAAAAAAATTTTAATCCAGAAAAAATTAATAAAGAAGAATTAAAAGAAAAGTATAATCTTCCAGATGATAAATATATAATTAGTTATATTTGCAGAATTTCAGACCAAAAAAGACCATTTTTATTATTAGAAATAGTAAAGCATCTTAAACAAGTTAGAAATGATTTTATCGTTCTAGTAGTAGGTGATGGAAACTTGTTAAGCAAAATGAAATCTGTAGCAAAAAAGGAAAATCTTCAAAGCAATATAATATTTTTAGGAAGAACAAATAAAACAAAAGAAATTTATGCTATAAGTGACTTAACAATAAATTGTTCAATAAAAGAAGGTTTAGCACTTACTGCTTATGAATCATTATCAATGGGAGTTCCTGTAGTTTCAAGTGATGTGGGAGGACAAAAGGAACTAATAGACAGTAAAACAGGCATTGTAGTACCTTGTATGCAAGATGAAAAAAATATAACTGATTGTAACTATAAAATAGAAGAAATACAAAATTATGTTGATGCTGTTGATGAAGTTTTATCACATTTAAAAAAATACAAACAAAATTGTAGAAAAAAGATTCTAAATGGATTTACCATAGATCAGATGGTTGATAAAATGACAAAAATCTTAGAAGATACAGTAAAAAATCCTAACAAAAATAAAAATGCATCTGCAAATAATATTGACATATATAAAGAGTTAATTACGAATAGGCTTATAAGCATAAAAGAAAAATATTTATGGGAAGTAAAAGAATATAATAATTACTTCGGATACATAGGCGATGAGTTAGAAGATTACAGATTTGAAATATTTAAAGATAAAATGTGGCAACATAAGTGGTATAGAGGTATTATAAGATTTTTACAAAAAATAGGAGTAATGCAAGTATTTAAAAAAATGAGAGAAAAAAATCTATAACAGTTTTGTGCATAATTATTAAAAAGTGAAAGGAATTCATTAATAATGAAAATAAAAGACATAATGTGTAAATCAATATTGGGAGTACTCGCATTTATAATTTTGTGGATAGTTCTTCAAGGAATATTAGATTTTGACACTATAATATATAATTTTAATCCTATTATACTTACCATAGGGATTGTTATATATTTTTTCTTAATAAGATTAATTTATAATAAGTTATTACCAAAAATAGAAAATAAAAAAGTTCTTCCATTTGTGTTAATAGGTATATTTGCTATTATTTGTATAATAATTGCACAAATATTTAAAGTAAATCCATCATGGGATATGGGAGAAGTTTATAAAATTGCAGTTAATATAGTAGAAACAGAAAATCCAGATTTATTATATTTATACAAGTTTCCTAATAATGTAGGTGTTACTGGTGTTTATACAATTATATTTGGAATAAGTAATGCAATAGGAATTACGGATTATCTAAATGTAGCAACTATATTTAATTCGATAATAGTAATTGCATGTGTTATACTAATGTATTTAATTGTTAGAAAATTATATGGAAATAAAAAAGCTTTGATGATTTTAATAATATCAATATTTACTACTCCTTTGTATTTATATGCTGCAATTTATTATTCAGATACATTATCAATACTATTTATGCTTTTAACAGCCTATATTTTTATAAGAATTAAGGAAACTAACCCAAATAACAAAATGCTTAAAATATTTGGCTATATTTTTCTTACTTTAGTAATATTTGTGGGAATGCAAATAAAAATTACTACATTTTTTATAGTAATTGCCTATATTGTATATAAAATTTTAAATGGTAAAATTAAAGAACTTGAAAAACCATTGCTAGTATTTGTTCCAACATTTATAATTATATATATAATATATAGTTTAATATTAAATAATATAATTTTGCCACAAAAAGATGTGAGTAATCAGGTAAAATTACCAACAGAACAGTGGATAGCTATGGGGCTTCAAGGAGTTGGTGGCTACAATCAAGAAGAATTTGATTATATGAATCAAATTCCAACATATGAAGAAAAGCAAAAAATGGCAAGGGAGCAAATAAAACAAATATTATCAGAATATGATGCAAACTCATTTATAAAGCATTTAACAGAAAAATTAAAATATGCTTGGACAGATGGAACATATTTTGCTCCAGAAAAACTTAGAAGAGAACCTGTAAATAACACAATTTTGCATGAATTTGTTCTAGCAAATGGAAAATATAGCAGTTATTACAAATATTTACCACAAGTAATGCATTTGTCAATGTTAATTTTTATATTAATAGGTGCATGCAAAACAATTAAAGAAAAAGAATATGAAGATACAAACGTTATATTCTATATATTAATGTTAGGATTTATTGCATTTTTCTTAATATGGGAAAATAGGTCAAGATATATTTTAACATGTGTACCATTTTTGATGATTGCACAGTTAAAAGGAATAGAAATATTTACAAAATATAAATCTAGAAAGGAAGAGGTGTCATGAAAAAAATATCACTAGTTATACCAATGTACTATGAAGAACAAGTAGCAGAAGAATGTTATAAAAGAGTAAGCAAAGTGTTAAAAGGTTTGAAGGATTATGATTATGAGATAATATTTGTAAATGATGGAAGCAAAGATAAAACTTTACCTATACTTGAAAAAATAGCAGATAAAGACAAGAAAGTAAAAATAGTATCATTTTCAAGAAACTTTGGACATCAAGCAGCTGTTACTGCTGGGCTAAAATATGTAACAGGAGATGCCGTAGTTATAATGGATGCAGATCTTCAAGATCCACCAGAATTAGTACCAGATATGCTTAAAAAGTGGGAAGAAGGATATGAAGTAATTTATGGTAAAAGAAAAAAGAGGGATGGAGAATCAGCATTTAAATTACTTACAGCAAAGGCTTTTTATGCAACTTTAAACAAATTATCTGATGTAGAAATACCAAAAGATACAGGTGACTTTAGATTAGTGGATAGAAAGGTTGTAGATGTAGTTAATTCTCTTCCAGAACATAATAAATTTTTAAGAGGTTTATTTAGTTGGGTAGGATTTAAACAATATCCATATGAGTATGAAAGAAAAGAAAGATTTGCTGGAAAAACAAAATATCCTTTGAAAAAGATGCTTAAACTTGCAAAAGATGGTATAATAGGATTTTCAACAAAACCACTTAAAATTGTAGGGGGTCTTGGAATATTATCAGTAGTAGTTTCTATTATAATACTTATTTATGCTATACTTTCATTTGCTTTTAGTTGGAACAACTTAACAGCAGGTTGGACATCTATAATGTGTACAATGACATTTTTAGGTGGAATTATATTAATATCACTTTGGATGATTGGTGAATATATTGCAAGAATTTATGATGAAACAAAACAAAGACCTCAATATATTGTAGACAAAACAATAAATATAGACTAAAATTATTTGTAATAAATAAATACAAAAATATAATATTTAGGGAAAAACAAATGAAATTGCTAAAAAAGTATAAAAATGTATTAATAATAGGAACAATATTTTCAATTTTAACAATATTATTAACAATATATCAGTATAAAAACAATAATTATATTTATTATTGGGATACAGAAGGATATTATGATTCTACAATGAAACTAATTGGAGCTTTAAATGAATCATTCATTGAAACAATCAAAGCAATACTCTATACATTAATGTATAGTGATTATACTTATGTACCTATAGTTATTCCAACTTTGGTAATGTCAGTTTCTGGTATAAGTAGATTAATTTATACCATAAGTATTACTGTTTTTTATACTGTACCATTTATATTTATATTTTTATTTATAGCAAATTCTTTACTTAAAGACAAAAAAGCAAAAAATTTATTTATTATAATATCTGCCTTAGCATGTTTTCCACTATTGTCCTATTTAAGTTATATGGGATATGTAGATATAGGTGGCTTAAATATTATAATGATAATATTTTTATTAAGTCAAAATAAAAAAGAAAAAATTACAAATAATGTTATTATAGGATTATTAATAATGCTATTATTCTTTTATAGAAGATGGTATATGTATTATGCAGTAGCATTTTTAATAACTTCATTCTTATTTGATTTATATAATTTTATAAAATCAAATAATAAAAAAGAAAACTTAATAAAATATACTAAAAAGTACTTAAGTATTGGGATTGGCATTATTGTATTTATTATTGTTACAGTAATATTAAATGGTATATTGTTTAATATTATGCAAAAGAAATTTATAGATGAATTTTATATCTTTAGAGTATTAAGAAATTATAAAGATATATATGATGGATATAATAAACCATTACTTGAAGACATTATATCAATAGGTAATAAATTTGGGTATATAATTATTACATTAGTTATTACATCAATAGTAATAGCTATAAAAAATAAAAAGAATATTAGGCAAGTATTATTTTTAACATTTCAAATGTGTATATGTTTCATAATGTTTGAATTTACGCAAAGTCATGATACGCATCACTTCTTATTATATATAATCAACATAATGCTATTGATATTGTACTTATTTGTTAATACAAATAATAAACCTATAAACATAATTGCTATAGCAATTATAATTATTAATTTAATTTGTTATTTACCACCGATTAATAATTTAAAATGTGTACTATTTTTTAAAAAGTATGGTTTAGTAAATAATTTAGAATTTACATATAATAGAAATGACATAGAAGAATTTGAAAATATAAATAATTACATTAATGAATTGTCAGAAGAAGGTTATAGTTTTTATATAAATTCTTC
>CALXWN010000143.1:0-2701 GCA_944392415.1 uncultured Clostridia bacterium
GCGATTTTTATCATTTGTTTGGCTCCTAATTTTTTTCTTTATTATATCATAGTTTTTTTATATATAAAATTTTAAGTTAAATTGTTCTAAGAATAAGTATTCATTAAAATACGAATCCGTAAAAAGAAAATTTGAGATTTATCCCAATAGTAATGATAATTCTTATTCCTAAAAACAATTTATTTTGGATAAGAGTTCTCGCTCTTATCCTTTTTAATATTTTATTAATAACAATTTATTTTATTTTTTCTATGTCAAGTCTTGCTCTTGGAAAGATTATATCTTCTACAGTAATTGCTCCGAGTTGTAAAGTATCTCCTGCATTTAGTTGTAAAATAACTGTGCTTGTTTTGGTCATTCTATTTATTACATTATCTCTTAAAATAGGAGTTTCATTTTGAGTATCGTCCAAAACTTCACCATTTAAAAATAAAACTGCATTAAAATTAAAAGTACCAAATGTCTGCCTTTCCCCATAAATTTGATATGATATTTGATATATACCTGTTTCGTTTATATTTACAATATTCCTTCCCTGTTCATGGCTCATTGCATTTCCAATTATAATATCATTTCTGCTAAAATTAATTGTTGTTGTTCCTACAGTTGTATTATCTCCCGGTACTGCCACTATGGACAATATGTCTTTTTGTTCTTGAGGATTGGTAATTATAACTATTATAGTTATTACCAATATTAACATTGATAAAAATATTAGTATAGAATTACTATTATTACATTTACTGTTATTACATTTGCAATTCATTTACATTCCCCCTACTATATAGTATGAGGTTTTAGCTTAAGTTGTTTATTTTTTATTTATAAAACTTTGCTTCGTTATAATTTACCATAATAATCAATCTTTTATATACTTTTCCAATATCCCAATAAGTTAGAACACTGTATTTACAATTTAAAATAGTATCATAACTTCCATTTTTTATACGAGTTAACGCCCTGTTTGTACAAAAAGATATTTGATGTGTTGGATATCTAAATTTTGCTAACTTCAAAAAAGCTTCTCTTGTAATTTGCTATAACTTTCTTGCCATATTTAGTTTAATTATTCTTTTGTAATTAAATTATGATATTCTACTGTTTTATTATAATTTTCTATAGATTCTTCTTCTGTTAAAGCTTTACTATATATTCTTATTGCATAAGTTTTAATTTTTACATTAACAGGTGTATCTCCTGTTGCACCCCTTCCTACAATTATAGGATAATCTGGATTATTTAACGTTTCTGTATATAGTTTCATATATTCTTCTCCAAATTTATCTTCTGCCACTTTTTCTCCATTCATCATTACAAAAAATTCACCATTATTTTTTAATACAAATGTTGTATATGCATCTCCAGTATATAATTCATTATTTAGCCTTATGTGAAAGTCATTATTTGCATGTTCGCATGCATACTTACTTTCATTGTTTACTAGAGCAAATGTCCCTGAAATCATAAAATCGTAAGAATCTTCTGAAAAACATCTAGTATTTCCAACTCCATATTTAAATGCATTATAAGCCCCTTCTACTGGTCCTTTATATATGTTTCCAATTCTTTCTCCAAAATCATTATTTCCAACACTTCCAGATAGATGACCATATGTTTCTATTGTTATACCTTTATCCGAAAAATTATTATTAGTATAAAGTTCTATATAATCATCTATTCCATCAAAGCTAAAATCTGTTCCTGAAAAACCACTTATTACATTGCCTTCCTCATCATATTCAGTTCCGTTAAAACCATGTAATATTACATTTTCCTAGCTATTACCTGCATTATCTCCCATATTTATAGGGTCTAAATTAAATTCCAAATTATCTTTCACAGCTAAGTTCATTCCATATTTTAGCTCTGTATATTCTCCCTCTTGTAGTTGCACTATTTCTCCAGTTTTTGCTTTTACTAACCATGCATGTTCACTATTTCCAATTCCTTCAATAAATGTTCCTTTTGCAATATAATTCCATCCCGTTCCATAAATTTTTTCACCTTTATTTGTAGAAATTATATGCCAGTTTGTTCCATTTGCTTGTGTTCTATCATATAATGTAGTTCCTAAAGAAGTGGTTTCAGAATTATTATCAATTGCCTCACCAAGTAATATCATACTTATAGCTTCTTTTTCACTTACCTCGCCATAAGTATCTACTGCATTTTGTGCTCTTTTAAATAGTCCATTATTTCCTACAGTTAAATTTTTTGCGTATCTTATATACGCATAAAAAGCATAGTTTCTCTACTATGTTCACATAACATTATTTTACTAAATCTTACGATATATATATATATATACAGCCCCAAGGCTTTCAGCGATTCTTGTCATTTGTTTGCTCTCCTTTGTTTTTCTTTATTTTATCACAAATATTTTATTAATTACTATAGTTAAATTTATTTTATGCACTTTGTAAAGATTTTTCTAATTCTTTTATTTTGGCATCGCTTAGTCCTGTATATTTTTTTATAATTTTTTTATCGCACTTTTCTTTAAGCATATTTATTGCAACTTGACTTATTCCACGTGTCTCACCTTCCTCAAAACATGTTTTTACAAAATTCTCCAATAACATATCTTTCTCCTCCTCCTTACTTAATCTCTTTTTTAATATTTTTATCATTTGATTTGATGTTTCTTTTCCATATTCTTTACCTATTATTTTGTTTATGTATGATGCTATATAATTGATTT
>CALXWN010000144.1:0-4418 GCA_944392415.1 uncultured Clostridia bacterium
CCAATTGCATTAATTGAAGATGGTGTAACAGTTGTCGGAATTGCTACAAATCCAAATCTAGTAGATAAAACAATGAGTAATTTAGAGGAAGTAATTACTAGAGGTGCAAACGTTATGGTTGTAAGCAACCAAGCTTTGCCTAACATAAAAATTAGTTGTAACATAAAAATACCTGAGTGCTCTCCTATGCTTTCACCTATTTTATCAGTTGTACCATTACAATTATTTTCATATTATATTGCAAAAGATAAAAATTTAGATGTAGATAAACCTAGAAATTTAGCTAAATCTGTAACAGTTGAATAAAAATTTAAAATTGACAATAAGAATAACAATTTCATAATCTCATATAAGAAATATAATATGTAAAAATGCGCCAGGCAGTCCTAAAATATAGACTGCCTGACGCATTGCAAATTATTGTACTACTTCACGTGCTTCATTTGCATTATTGGTTATTTCTTCTTTTTTCTTTTTACTTAAAAAACTTCCGTATTTAGAAATTTCTTTTTCTGCTCTCAATAGTACCTTGGCACTATCTTCAACCGGTTCATTAAATCCATTTGCATTTTTCTTTGCAAATGAAAATTCTTTATAAAACTTTTTGAAAATTCTATACTTCCGGTTCGCAAGAGAATGGAATGTTATAAAATGATATACACTTATCCCCAGACAAATGCCAATGAAGCCTGCTGTTAGTTGGAACTCTAACCCATCAAAAAAGCATAAAACAATGATGGCAGTGATTTCCAAGACGATAATTGCAATGTTTTTTTTCATTTTTGCTACCTCCAACTCCAATTGTAGTTTGGTATTTTGCTTACGACATATTTTATTATAGCATATTTTTTTAAATAAATCAAATTTTATATTTACCCAAGTTGTCACCCAATTCAAAACAGGTATGCATCCTATTGCATACCTGTTTTTGTATTATTTTACGAAAAAGGCCGTCCCCAACGTAAAATATTAAACTAATTTTAAGATAACTGTTTCTGCTGCATCTCCTCTACGTTGACCTATTTTAATTATTTGTGTATATCCACCAACTCTACCTATATATCTTGGTGCAATTACATTAAATAATTTATCTGTTAAGTCAATTGGAGTACCTTCATTATCTTTTACTTTATTTAATTTTGTCATCATTTTTCTTCTAGCATTTAATCTTGATGGCTTGTCTTTTTGTCTTTTTTCCATCTTTTCTTCTTTAACAACTTTTAGAAATTCTTTTCCATTTTTGCTTTTTACTAATTCAGTTTCTTTATTTCCTTTGCTGTCACGTTTTGCTTTAACAACTTTTACTTCAACTTCTTCAAAGTTGTCTTTTTCTTTAACAGCAAGGGCTATTAAGCTATCTACTATTGCTTTTACTTCTTTAGCTCTAGCTTCAGTTGTTTGAATTTGCTCATGCCAAATTAGGTCTGTTGACAAGTTTTTTAGCATTGCTAGTCTTATGTCAGTAGTTTTTCCTAATTTTCTATTTGCCATTTTACCTTTCCTCCTATTCTTGGTTATACTTCATAGTTTTTTCTATTACTTTTGCTTACTTTTATTTTTTGCTACTTTTACACTCATTGCTTTATAGATTTATTCTTCTTCTTTGGCTAAATCTAAGCCTAACTCATGTAATTTTGCAATTACTTCTTCTAATGATTTCTTTCCTAAATTCTTAACTTTCATCATATCTGTTTCTGTTTTGTTTGCTAAGTCTTCAACTGTTGATATTCCTGATCTCTTTAAGCAGTTGAATGACCTTACAGATAATTCAAGCTCTTCGATAGGCATTTCTAAGATTTTTTCTTTCTTATTTTCTTCTTTTTCAATCATTATTTGAGTATTTTTTGCTGTTTCTGATAAATCCACAAATAGTTTTAAGTGTTCTGTTAAAACTTTTGCAGCTAAGCTTAATGCTTCATATGGCTCTAAGCTTCCATCTGTCCATAATTCTATTGTTAATTTATCATAGTCTACCATTTGACCAACTCTAGTATTTTCTACTGCGTAGTTTACTTTTTTTACTGGTGAATAGATAGAATCTATTGCTATTACTCCAATTGGTTGATTTGGTGTCTTATTTTTTTCTGCTGTATTATATCCTCTTCCCATATCAGCAACCATTTCCATATTTAGTTTTCCACCTTTTGAAACTGTTGCAATATGTAAGTCTGGATTTAATACTTCCACTGTACCGTCAGTAATAATGTCTCCTGCTTTAACTTCTCCTTCACCTTCGAAATTAATTCTAAGTGTTTTTTCTTCGTTTTTATCCATTTTTATTCTAACCATTTTTAGGTTTAGAATTATTTCAGGAACATCTTCTACTACATTTGGTATTGTAGTGAATTCGTGTTGAGCACCATCAATTTTTACACTTTTTATTGCACATCCTGGTAATGATGAAAGTAGTATTCTTCTTAAAGAATTTCCGATAGTGATACCATAACCACGCTCTAGTGGCTCACATACAAATTTTGCATATTTTTTTTCATCATCTATCTCCAAACATTTAATATTTGGCTTTTCGAATTCTATCATTTTTACCTCCTAATAATTTGAGATTTATTCTCTTTATATATCCTTAGTAGTAATAAATTTTATAGTTATAATGATATAAAACTAAAAATTTTAAAATTATACTAATTAAAAACTTATTATTTAGAGTAAAGCTCTACTATTAAATGCTCTTCAACTGGTAGATCTACTTCTTCTCTATCAGCTAATCTGACTACTTTACCGCTTAATTTTTCGCTATCTTTTTCTAGCCATGTTGGAACTGGTCTTGAGCTATTAGCTTCTAAAGCTTGTTTAATTGTTCCATTGTCTTTTTTAATTTCTCTTACAGAGATTACATCTCCTGCTTTTACAATGTATGATGGAATGTTTACTTTCTTTCCATTTACATCAAAAGCTCCATGTGTTACAAGCATTCTTGCTTGAGCTCTTGAACTAGCAAATCCTAGTCTATATACTACGTTGTCTAGTCTGCTTTCTAGTAATTGTAGTAAAACTTCACCTGTTTTACCTTTTGTATTAGATGCCATTTCAAAGTATTTTCTGAATTGTTTTTCTCCAACACCATAGAATGACTTTGTTTTTTGTTTTTCTCTTAATTGTGTACCGTATTCAGAAAGTTTTGCTTTCTTTTGACCATTTTGTCCTGGAGCATAGTTTCTTCTGCTTATGCTGCATTTGTCTGAATAACATCTTTCGCCTTTAAGGAATAATTTTTGTCCTTCTCTACGGCATATACGGCACTGTTCGTCCTTATATCTTGACATTTTATTTCCTCCTTTTTAGAATTAAACTCTTCTTCTTTTTGGTGGTCTACAACCATTATGTGGGATTGGTGTTACATCTTTGATTGATGTAATTTCTAATCCTGCTGTTTGTAAAGCTCTTATTGCAGATTCACGTCCTGCTCCTGGGCCTTTAACATATACTTCTACTGTTTTTAGTCCATGTTCCATTGCTGCTTTTGCTGCTGTTTCAGCAACTTCTCCAGCTGCAAATGGTGTACTTTTTCTTGAACCTTTAAATCCAAGTCCTCCAGCACTTGCCCAAGATATTGTATTACCTTGAACGTCTGAAATTGTAACTATTGTATTATTAAAACTAGAATGAATATGTGCTTTTCCACTTTCAATGTTTTTGCTTACTCTTCTTCTAGTTGTAACTTTTTTTGCTGACTTTGTAGCCATTATTTTTCTCCTTTCACAATATTTGCTTTATTGTTTTATTAATAACTTTTGCTTTGAAATTTAATACTTTAATACTTAGTTTTTTGTTAGTTTTGCTATATAGCTAAGTATTAATTTATTTATTTTGTTGCTGCTTTGCTTTTGCTAACCAATTTTCTTGGTCCTTTTCTTGTACGAGCATTTGTTTTTGTTCTTTGTCCTCTAACTGGTAAACCTTTTCTATGTCTTGTTCCTCTGTAGCATCCCATTTCAACAAGTTGTTTAATGTTTAAAGCTACTTCTCTTCTTAAATCACCTTCAACAGTATATCCTTCCATAGCTTTTCTTATTGCTTGTTCTTGTTCTGCTGTTAGGTCCTTAACTCTAGTATCTGGGTTAACTCCAGCATCTTTTAGTATTTTTTGAGAACTTTTTAAACCTATACCATAAATGTATGTTAGTCCTATTTCTACCCTTTTTTCTTTAGGTAAATCTACTCCTGCTATACGAGCCATATTTGCACCTCTTTCTTAAATTTTTGAATTGTTTTGTTTATTTTTGTTCTAAAGGTGAAATGCATTAAATATTTTTAGTATAAATACACATAGAAAGGTTTTAGCATATTTATATAAAAACATTTAATCTTTAGGAAAAAAATAAACATATATATAAACACAAATCTAAAATCAGCCGCTTGCTAGATTTGTGTTGATACCTAAATAAATATAAAATTAACCT
>CALXWN010000145.1:0-3170 GCA_944392415.1 uncultured Clostridia bacterium
TTATTTTTTCAATTCTTTTTCTGCATCTTTATAATCTGGCATATATTTTTCAACCATTGCCCAGAATTTTTTTGAATGATTCATATATTTTAAATGACAAATTTCATGTAGTACTACATAATCTATTGCTTTTCTGCTATACATCATTAAGTTTTGGTTTATTGTTATCTTTTTGTTTGATGAGCAGCTACCCCATATTGATTTTGTTTTCTTTATTCTATATTCTTCTGGGGCTAATCCAACTAGTTTTCTCATTTTTTCCATTGAGTTTTCTACTTCTTTTTCTGCTATCATATAATACATTTTGTCTATCATTTTTTTGATTTGTTCTGTATTATCTTCTTCTGCATATCTTAATGGAAGTATTATTGCTATTTTTCCGTTTTCTACATTTAGCATTGCCATATTGATATCTTTATAGTATATATTTAGATAGTATGCTTCACCAAGAATTTGAAATTTTTCACCATCTGCATATTCTTTCACTTTTGTAGGTGATTGTTGGTATTCTTGTAATTTTTGCATTATCCATTGTCTTTTTGCTTCTACCACATTCTGAATTTGAGAACTGGTAGCAAAACGTGGAGCTTTTATTACTACTTCACCATTTTGTATTGTAATATAAAAATTCTTGATTTTTGCTCTATTTACTGTGTAAGCTATTGTTTTATTTTCATATTTTACTTTATTCATACCAGTTCCTCCTCAGAATAGAAATTTAGGTTTGTTTGGTTGTTTGTTTTTTGAACTTCTGTTCGATTTTATTTTACTATTTTATTTATTACTTGTCAATACTTTTTTAAAAATTTTTTAATATTTTTTGTTTTGTTTTGAATTTGTTTATTTATAAGTATTTGCAAGGTGTTAGTTTTGTATTTTCTTTGATATTTAGCCATTTTCTAGAACTTAATTATAATTTGTTCCTATTATTTTTTATTTTTCTTATCTTAATATTTTTGTTCGCTTTTGTTCTAATAGTACAACCATTCTACATAGTATTTTAACAACCTAATATAACAAAAAGCTACAATATATATTGGGGAGCTTTTAGCGACCTGAGGCAGTGGAAATGCTTTAACTTTTAGAGAAGGAGAACTGCCGAAGTGAGCGTGCGAGCGTTTTTGCGTAAGCAAAACCGCGAAGCAAATGTGAAAAAATGTATATTGTAGCTTTTATCACATAAACAAGAAAGGGTGATATTTTATGGGCTTATCTAATTCATCTACTGGTAAAAAAGTTTCTAATAATCTAAAAGATTTTTCTAATTTTGATTTTACTGTCGCCATTGCTGGAAATCCTAATGTAGGCAAATCCACTATTTTCAATGGTCTTACTGGGCTTAACCAACATACTGGTAATTGGACTGGTAAAACCGTTGAAAATGCAATAGGCATTTGTATACATAATAATCAAAAATTTTTGCTCGTGGACATTCCTGGTACCTATTCTCTTATGGCAGATTCCGAAGAGGAGAAAATTGCTAGAGATTACATAGATAGTAACAAGGCAAATGCTACTGTGGTTATCGTTGATGCCACTTTGCTTGAAAGAAATTTGAATTTAGTTTTTCAGATTATGAATTTGACTAATAATGTAATTGTTTGCGTTAATCTTCTTGATGAGGCTAAAAAGAAAGGCATCAGTGTTGATTTAGATAAACTATCGTTACTTCTTGGAGTTCCTGTTGTTGGAACTATTGCTAGGAAGAAGAAAACTTTAAATAATTTAATTAATACTATTGCTGATGTATGTAATAAAAAAATAGAACCTACGCCTAATACTATTATTACTAATAACGATTCTGCCCAAAATATTGATAATACTCTTCTTGGAAATACAGAAATCAAAACTGATAGTCCAAATATAGAAACAAAAAATCAAGAAAAAATCTTCCTTGATAAAGTTTTTGAAAGAGCTCATGAAATTGTTAAAGAAGTGGTTACTGTTAAAGATGAAAATTATAATGAAAGAGATAAAAAGATTGATAGAATACTTACTTCTAAGAAGTTTGGTATTCCTATAATGATACTGTTCTTTTGTTTAATTTTTTGGATTACTATTGTAGGTGCTAACTATCCATCTGAACTATTATCATCTCTTTTTGCTAATATTGAGCCTCCATTGAAAAACTTTTTTGTATACATTCAAACTCCTTCTTGGCTAGTCTCTTTGCTTTTTGATGGAGTTTACAAAACTGTTACTTGGATTGTTAGTGTTATGCTCCCTCCTATGGCAATATTTTTCCCACTTTTTACTTTATTAGAAGACTTGGGATATTTGCCTAGAATTGCTTTTAATTTGGATAAATGTTTTAAGAAATGTTGTTCTTCTGGAAAGCAAGCCCTTACAATGTGCATGGGCTTTGGCTGTAATGCTGCTGGTGTTGTTGGATGCCGAATTATTAGTTCTAAAAGAGAAAGGTTAATTGCCATACTTACTAATTGTTTTGTACCTTGTAACGGCAGGTTTCCTTTCTTAATAACTATTGCCACAATATTTTTTACTAGCGCTGCTCATGCTGGTGAAAGCTTAAAGTCTAGCTTAATTGCTACTTTTATAGTTTTCATTATTGTATGTATTGGAATTGGTTTTACTTTTTTAGTTTCATACATACTTTCTAAAACTATTTTGAAAGGTGCTACTGATTGTACTTTGCTTGAACTTCCACCTTATAGAAAGCCTCAGATTGGTAAAATACTTGTGCATTCTCTTTTAGACAGAACTTTATTTGTTTTAGGGAGAGCTTTATCTGTTGCCGTTCCTGCTGGAATTTTAATATGGGTTCTTTCTAATGTACAAATAGCTAATATCAGTATTCTTACTTATATTGCAAATTTCTTTGACCCATTTGCAAAACTTATGGGGCTAGATGGATATATTTTAACTGCATTTTTATTAGGCCTACCTGCTAATGAAATTGTTCTTCCTATTATTCTTATGTGCTATACTGGTGCTGGAAGTCTTATTAATACTAGTAGTATTCAAAGTTTGTTTGAAATTTTATCTGCAAATGGTTGGACTATAATTACTGCTATAAATGTTATGCTCTTTTCACTTTTACATTTTCCTTGTGCCACAACGCTTCTTACTATTAAAAATGAAACGAAGAGTTGGAAATGGACTGCTATTGCATTTTTAATTCCTACTGTGATTGGTATTGTGATGTGCAT
>CALXWN010000146.1:0-3024 GCA_944392415.1 uncultured Clostridia bacterium
GGTATTGTTAGAGATGGTTCTAGTAAAGATAAATCTTACGAAAAAGGTTATCATCATACTGAAATCGTTGGCTTAACTAATAATTTTAAGCAACCAATAAGTCTTTTTTCTAAAATTCATTCTTCTACCCAAAAAGAGTATATCTCAAATAATAATATAACCTATGAAGGCTTAAATTCTGTAGTTACTTTACTTAATGAAAGAAGCTTACAAGGCACCTTTGTATTAGACAGAGGTTATGACAGCAATGACATATTTAATTATTTCTTTAATAAAAATCAACATTTTGTTATTAGACTTACTGAAAAGAGGAAAATATATTATAAGCATAGATGGAATAAAATTACTACCTTAAGAGATGGTTACAAGGGAAAGTTAAAGTTTAATATAATGTTTCAAAACGTAGAAAAAGAATGCCTCATAAGTGTCATTAAAGCTCAAATTACTGCTTCTAAAAAGTGGATAAACATTTTCTTTGTCTATGGATTGAGTGATACTCCAATGATGTTAGCCAGTAATATTCCAATAAAAAGCAAGGAAGATGCATTAAAAGTAGCCAGACTTTACTTTAGCAGATGGAGAATTGAAGAATATTTTAAATTTAAAAAGCAAGAATATAATTTTGAAAATTTTAGAGTTAGATCATTAAAATCAATAAATAATCTAAATCTTCTTTTGACCTATACAATTGGATTTATAGCATTAATGTGCGAAAAATTAGGAAAAAATATGTTTGCACAGGAAATAATAAAAGAGTCAAAGTCTTTAAAAGATAAGGTATATTTATGGTTTTATCAGATGGCTAGAGGAATATATAACATTTTAAAAAATGCCAAGATAGGAATAAAAGAATGGCAAAATATACAAAAATCTCCTCCAAATTATTGCCAACTTTCTCTGTTCTAAAAAATAATTACATAATGCGAAGAGCCTATTTATGATAGGTTTATTAAGTGATGACTGAAAAATAAAAAACAGATTTTTAATATAAAAGTATACTAAAAATCTGCTTACTATTAATGTTTTTCGTGAAAATGTAAAAAAATCCCGAAACTTAAATAGCCAGAAGTCTTGAAATATAAGGCTTTCTATGGTATAATCTCATCATGAAAAACAAAGCAAAATGGAGTAAAAAATGACGTACGAAGAATTGCAAAAAGCATATAATCAATTAAAAATACAATATGAAAATCAGCAATTGGAATTAAATAATTTGAGAAGGATAGTATTTGGAACAAGGAGAGAATACACTCCATCACAAGAGCAAGAAGAACAAATGCAATACTCTCTTTTTAAAGATGAAAAATGTATGGATGAAGAAGTTGAAAAAGAGATTAAAGAAAATATCAATGAAATAACAGTCCATAAGAAAAAAGATTCAAAGAAAAAGAAGGCAGGAATAAAGAGAAGTAAATTAAAAGATATAATAATAAAAAAAGAAGAATATAAATTAGATGAAAAAGAAGTATGTGATGAATGTGGTAGTGGTTTGGAATTAGTAGGTAAAAAAGTAGTTCGTCAAGAAGTAGAATACAAACCTGCGGAATTAATATTAAAAGAATATGTACAATATGTATATAAATGCAAAGAATGCGGAACAGATAATAGAAAAAAGGATACGCCAAGTTTTTACCAAGCAGAAATGCCTAAAGCAATATTAACACATTCATTTGCATCACCATCATTAGCATCAGAAGTACTTTATCAAAAATATTACCTAGGAGTACCATTGTATAGACAAGAAAAAATGTGGGATGACCAAGGGCTAGTATTACCAAGAAATATGATGGCTAACTGGAATATGAAGATAAGTGAATATTATCTAAGCTATTTGTATGAGTTAATTCTAAGAGAACTAAAACAAGGTTGTGAATTATTGCATGCTGACGAAACTACAATGCAATGCAATAAAGAACCAGGAAGAAAAGCAACAAGCAAGTTATACATGTGGGTAATATGTTCAGGAGAATTAGAGAAGAAAAAAGGAACAGTATTTACCTACAAAACAAGTAGAAGTGCAGATACAGCGAAAGAATTGCTTAAAGATTTTAATGGAATATTAGTAACAGATGGATATTCCGCATATAAGAATATAGAAGAAGTAATACATGCTGAATGTTGGGCACATATGAGAAGATACTTCTACGAAAGTATTCCATTAAGAGAGAACAGGCAAATGGATACTACAGCAGAGGGTTATATAGGAGTTAAATATTGTGACAAGCTATTTGACATAGAAAGAGAAATAGCTAATTTAAGCGTGGAAGAAAAATTAGAAGTAAGAAAAAAGAAGTCTAAGCTAGTAGTAGACGAATTCTTTGAATGGTTAGAAAATGAAAGTGAAAAAATAATAATAAATAAAAAGTTGACAGAAGCCATAACATATGCGAAAAACCAAAAAGAGGAATTAAGTCAGTTTTTAAAAGATGGAAGGATACCATTAACAAATAGTAGAGCTGAAAGAGCAATACGACCATTTGCGGTGCATAGGAAGAATTGGCTATTTGCAGACAGTATGGAAGGAGCAAAAACAAATGCAGTAATGTACTCAATAATAGAGTCTGCAAAAATAAATAAACTAAACATACAAAAATATATAAATTATATATTGAAAGAGTTACCACAAATAGAGAATATGCAAAAAGAAGAAGAAATAAAAAAATATTTGCCATGGTCGGAAAATTTACCAAATGAGATAAGAAATTATGAAGGAGAATATGAAGATTTAAAAATGGCAGAATAAAGTAAATCCTCAAGTATATTATATAAAATAAATATTGCCTCTTTTCTTTTGCATATTCATATTTTTAATTTAATGTAAAATTTTTGAATTTTACCTTTATTTTTTGACATACTATTGATATAATAATAACGAATAAAAAGCTATTAATAAAAGCATAAAAAAATAGCTTTAAAACGCTAAGAGCTTTGCTTAGAATAATAAATAAAGGAGGAGCGCATGAACGACTTATTAAAAAACAAAAAATCAGGTTGGGAAGAAATAAGCGAAGAAGAAAAAAATGC